>CAYGXT010000439.1:0-3140 GCA_964353695.1 uncultured Myxococcaceae bacterium | reverse complement strand
AGCCGCTCCTGATTACGAAGGTCGGCCGGACCCGCGCGGGCTCGCGGGCCGCCTCGTCGCACACGGGATCGCTCGCCGGTTCCGACGAGATCTACGACGCCTTCTTCCGGCAGATGGGGATCGTTCGCATCGAGCACCCCGATGAGATGACCGCCTTCGCCATCCTGCACCGCGACGGCAGGGACTACTCGGGGGGGCGGGTGGCGATTCTCTCCGGATCGGGCGGGCACGGCGTGATGCTCGCCGACAAGTGTGAGACCGTCGGTCTGTCGGTTCCCGAGATCCAGGGGCCCACGCGCGCGAAGCTGGAGCGGTCGCTGCCCGCTTTCGGCTCCGGCAAGAACCCCATCGACCTGACCGCTGCAGCGAATGGTAAGCCCGAGATGCCCAGCGGATGCCTCCGAGCGCTGGCCGAGGACGAGGACAACATCGATGTGATTCTGACGATGCCGTTCTTCCAGTGGGAGAGCTCCAAGGAGTTGGCACAGGAGTTCGTCGACATTTACCGGTCCACGAACAAGCCCATCGTGGTGATGGCGCACGACCGGCCTGACTCGGACGAGGCCGCGGCGCGCTTCGCGTTGGTCGAGAGCGCCGGGATCCCGATCCTGTATGACCAGTTTCAGGCAGCCGTGGCGATCGCAAAGCTGAGCTGGTATCAGCGAAAAGCCAAGCGGGGGCGCGTAGTGGATGGCAGGCCTAAAGCGCCGGATCCGGCAGCTTGCGCCGAGGTGCGCGCGAGACTCCGTGATGCAGAGCCTCTCTCCGAGTTCGCCTGCAAGCAGCTTCTCGAGCGTTACGGCATTCCCGTGACCCGTGAAGGGCTCGCCACCTCGGCAGACCGGGCGGTCGAGCTGTCCCGCAACTTGGGGTACCCCGTAGCGCTGAAGGCGCAGTCCGGCCAGATTCTGCATAAGACGGAGGCGAGGGTCATCAAGCTGAACCTCGCCTCCGATGAGGAGGTCCGGCGCGCCTACGACGAAGTTCTGGCGAACGCCAGAAGCCATGCTCCAAACGCCCGTGTGGAGGGCGTGTTGGTGCAGGAGATGGTGAGAGACGGCGTCGAGGTGATCATCGGCGTGACGAAGGACCCCGTCTTCGGTCCTGCGATCATGTTTGGATTGGGCGGGATCTTCGTCGAGGCGCTCAGAGACGTCTCCTTCCGGATCGCCCCGCTCACACGCGCGGACGCGGAGGAGATGATCGACGAGATCCGCGGCCGGCGCGTGCTCGAAGGGATGCGTGGCAAGCCCCCGGCGGATCGAGAGGCGCTCATCGACATCCTGCTGAGAGTGTCACAGTTCGTGACCGATCATCGAGATCAGATCGAGGAACTCGATCTCAACCCGCTGGTCCTCTTGCCCAAAGGGGCCAAGGTGGTCGATGCGCTGATTACGAAGACCTCGAGGTGAGAACTGGAGCTGCCTGAGGTCAGGGACCGCCGCGCAGCGCGGTCGCTACGTCGAGCTGTCGGACCCGGAGGGCAGGCAGGATGGCGGCTGCCGCGGCCACGGCGAGTAGCGCGCTCAGCGTGATGCCGACCACGACCGGCGAGACGATGGGCGCAGGGAACATCCCCGGCGGCGGCAGCGTAGCCAGGGCCAGGCAGCCCAGGAGGCCGAGAGCGATGCCGGCGAGCGCCGCGCCGCCTGCTACCAGCAGCGCCTCCAGCGCTGTCTGCGTCATCACCGTGCGCGTGCGGGCGCCGATGGCGCGGGCCACGGCAATCTCCATGCTGCGCTCGGCGATCGTCGCGAGCTGGTAGTTCGCGACGCCGATGCCGCCGATCACCAGCGTGAGCGATCCGGCCAATCCGATGAAGACCATGAAGCCGGCGTAGAAGAGGTCCACCATCCCGAGCATCTTCGAGAGATCGAAGTGCTTCACCGCGTCGGGATCGTCGGGGTGGAAGCCGCAGAGCCGCGCAAGCGTGGGTGTCAAGGCGCGGAACGCCGTCGGGCCGTCGATGCCGGGCCGTGGGAAGGCGAGCAGACGGGAGACGGATTCCTTCCGGAAGCCGAGATGGGCCTCGGCTGCCGTGATGGGAACGAGAACGAGCCGGTTGTCGGGCCGATTCGTGTTTGTGTACTGGCGGCCCTTCTCGTCGGCCACGCCGATCACCTCGAAGGGCCGGCCGTCGATGCGAATGCGCGCGCCGACCGCAGCCTCGGGGCTGCCGAAGAGATCCTTCGCGGCGTCGAAGCCGAGGACAGCGAAGGCGCGGGCATGCACCACATCGCTCTCGTCGAAGAAACGCCCGTATCCGAGGCGGAAGCGGCGCAGGTCGCCGTAGCGCGCCTCGACGCCCGAGAGATCGAAGCGGCGCGCGTGGCCCTCGGGCGTGTCCACCAGGAAGCGCTCCTCGGAGATGTGCTCCGCCAGCACGGCTTCGAGCACCTCATGGCTCTCGCGCTCGAGAATCGTGGCGTACTCGCGCTCGAAGCGTACGGGCACGCCCTTGCGGAAGCCCTCGAAGCCCGAAGAGGTGAGGGCGGGGAAGACGAAGACCATTGGACGCCCGAAGCTCCCGAGCTCGGCTTTCATGTAATCGCGAAAGCCCGTGCCCCAGGCCAGCATCAGCACGATCGCCGCCGCGCCCCAAAGCACGCCCATGGCCGAGGCCGCCACCCGCTTCGGATGGTCGGCCAGCGATTCGAGGACCTGTCGCAGGTGCTCGCGCCAGTCCATGGCCGCAGCCTAGGTCACGCGCATCGCGGCCGCGGGATCCACCTGCGACGCGATGCGCGCCGGCACGATGCCAGCCGCGAGCCCGATGGCGGTGAGGACGAAGAAGGTCGTCGCGACGACGGCCGGCGAAACGGAGGCGGAGGGCATTTCGGGAGAGAGAGGAAACAGGCCCAGCAGCCCCACGCCCGCAAGCCCAAAGGCGATGCCGAGTAGGCCGCCGGCCAGCACCACCACCACCGTCTCTACCAGGAGCTGCAGCACCAGGTCGCTCCGGCGCGCGCCGCAGGCGCGGCGCATGGCGAGCTCCATCCGCCGCTCCTGCACCAGCGCGATCATCAGATTGGCGACGCCCACGGCCGACATCGCCAGCGTCACGGTGCCGATGAAGCCGAGCATCAGCTGCAGGCCGAAGCCGATCCGCCGCGTGGGAGCCATCACCTCGAGAACGCTCA
>CAYGXT010000438.1:0-3146 GCA_964353695.1 uncultured Myxococcaceae bacterium | reverse complement strand
TGAACGCGACGCTGCTGCGGGCCTTTTCTCAGCGTGGCGCCTATGGCTTCGACCTGCCGGCGCTCCTCGCCAGCGGCGGCGTCAGCCCGGAAGGCGGTCTTGCGGGCGCGATTTTGCTGGCACCGCTGGCGATTCTTTGTGCGGCCGGAGCAGCCTGGGTCCTGCTGCTTCGCAAGCGTGGCCTCGATGCGCAAACCACGCTCGTAGCGGGGCTGCTTGTGGCCGGGCTCGCCGCACTCAGCAACGTCTACTACCAGCTCCGGGTGCTGCGTGTCCTCGAGAGCGCGATGCCCTACTGGCTGCTCGCCACCTGGCTCCTCGCGGGCGTGGGGCACGCGGCGGCGCGGCGCTGGCCCGGCGCCGCGGGGCGCCGCGCTTCTGCGCTGCCGCTCGCGGCAGGCGCCGTGGCCGCGGCGCTCCTCGTCTGGGCCGTCCAGAGCGGCATCCCGCGCATCGACCCCGGCGACGAATACACGGGATCTCAGCGCGCGAAGAGCTACCGCGAGCCCGTGACGGTCCTCGGAGACACCGTCTACGTCAGCTGGCTGATGCGCGATGAGATCCGCTGCCTGCGGAGCCTCGTCGAGGCGGAGGTCCCCCCGGACGAGCCGATCTTCGTGGCCCCGCTGAACGTCCTCTACTACTCGCTGCTCGAGCGTCCGAACCCGCTCTGGATGCTGCTCGGCGACTTCCTGCCCGGCGACTTCCTGCTGACCGACACTGAAAAGCGTCACGAGATGCAGCGGCTCCTCGCCTCCCCCGTCCGCTTCGCCCTGGTCGACGGATTCTGGCTCGCCGCGGTACGCCCGTCGGACGCGATCCGGCGCACGCTGCTCGAATCCTTCCACCCGGTCCGTCGCTGCGGCAGCACGCTGGTGCTCGAGCGTGGCCCGGACCCGGGCTCGCTCCCCATGCTCGAGATCGCGTTCCGCGCTGGCCACGGACAGTCAGCGGCAGCGGACCTTTGGACGATGCAGGAGATCGCAGCGCGCCGGGGTGGCGATGCATTTCCTCGCGAGGTGCTGGGCAGGGTGCTGATCGCGCTCGGCAGGAAGGCCGAGGCCGTCCTCGAGCTGGAGAGCGCCGCACGGCTCGACCCCGGCAATCCGGAGCCGCTCGAGCTCGCTGCCGAGCTGCTGCTGGCTCAGGGACGCCGGAAGGATGCCACCGACGCGCTGGCCCGCGCCGAGTCCGTACGGGAGAGCCCGACGACGAAGACTCTGCGCCAACAGCTCGGCCCGGTCTCTCCAGCGCTGCGTTAGCGCGGCGAGAGGAGGATGACCGGGATCTCGCGCTCCGTCCGGGCCTGGTAGTCGTCGTAGCTCCGATACATCTCGACGAGTCGGGGCCAGAGCACGGCCTTCTCCTCGGCGCTGGCCGTGCGCGCCCGCAGCTTGCGTCGCTCGCTTCCGAGCTCGACCTCGACCTCTGGATTCGCCTGCAGGTTGCGATACCAGGTCGGGTGCCGGGACATGCCCCCCTTCGAGGCAACGATCACCAGATTCTCAGCGTCGCGGAGATACAGCAGCGGCGCGACGCGCGGCTCTCCTGACTTGCATCCGATGGTCGTGAGCAGGAGCACGGGCGCTCCGCTTGGGAAGCGGCCTCCGATGCGGCCGCCCGACAGCCGGTAGGCCCACACGTTGGCCGCGGACATGATCCGGACTACGACGTTTCCAACACGCTCCTGCGTCGGCGTATAAGGCGCGGTCTTGCGTTCGGGCATGCGGCGAGGATAGCGGGAGCGGGAGGGCCGGACAGGCTATGTTCGCTCCTGCTCCGCGCGGCTCCCCCGGATGGGACGACGCCTCCGGCGCCCCGAATTCCCAGGAGACTCCCATGCTTCGACTCGACCCCACCCCGGCAAGGCTTGCCGGCCTCGCCCTCCTCGCCCTCGGCGCCCTGGCTTGCGGCGGCCGGGGCGAGCCGTGGCACGTCGCGAAATCCGATGCGGCGACGCAGCGCTCGACACCGAGTGGTGACGTGGTAGGCGGCGAGGGCCGGTATGGCTCCCATGCATGGCTCGGCATCCCCTACGCGCAGCCGCCGATCGCAGAGCAGCGCTGGCGTGCTCCGCAGCCCGCTGCTCGCTGGGCGGGCGTACGCGAATCGCTCGCCTTCGGAGCGCCCTGCCCGCAGTACGCGAGCGCCTTCGCCGGCGTCGAGGGCAAGCCCGGCTCGATCGCAGGCAGCGAAGACTGCCTCACGCTCAACGTCTGGGCGCCGCCCTTCGAGCCGCAACATGTTCCGGCGGGGAGCGCGCGGCTCCCGGTCCTCGTCTGGATCCACGGCGGCGGCAACAGCATCGGCACGGCCGCCTTCTACGACGGTGGAAACCTTGCCGCAACACAGGGGCTGGTCGTCGTGGCCGTGCAGTACCGCCTTGGCCCCTTTGGCTGGATGCGAAACGCGGGGCTGCGCGCTGGAGCGGCCAGCGACGCCGAGCGCTCGGGCAACTTCGCGACCCTCGACCTCATGCGCTCTCTCGAGTGGGTGCGCGATAACGTCTCGGCCTTCGGCGGCGACCCCGGCAACGTCACCATCTTCGGCGAGTCAGCCGGCGGGCAGAACGTCTACACGCTGCTGCTCGCAGCCTCGGCGAACGGCCTCTTTCAGCGCGCGATCTCGGAGAGTGGGGGCCTCTGGCGCTCGACTTCGGCCGAGGCCGAGCATTTCACGGACGATGGCGAGCCGGGGCAGGCCCAGAGCTCGTCCGAGATCCTGCTGCGCCTGCTGCAGCGTGATGGCGCGACGGATCGCGCGGCGGCGAAGACGGAGCTCTCGGCCATGAGCGATGCCGAGGTCGCCGTCTATCTACGTGGCAAGAGCACGCAAGAGATCCTCTCCGCCTACGTGCCGCAGCCCTCCTCCGGGATGATCAGCATGCCCCGCGTCTTCGGCGACGGCACGCTGCTCCCGGCGGGCGACTTCGAGGCGCGCTTTGCCAGCAGGGACGGCTGGAACCGCGTCCCCGTGATTCTCGGCACAAACCGTGACGAGAACCGGCTCTTCCTGTTTCCGAATCCGGAGCACGTGAAGAAGCTGCTCTGGATCTTCCCGCGCTTCGTCGACGAGAAGCGCACGCTCACAATCGCCGACTACCTCTCGCGGATGTGGAAGGCCACCGGTGCCGACGGACCTGCGGC
>CAYGXT010000437.1:0-3152 GCA_964353695.1 uncultured Myxococcaceae bacterium | reverse complement strand
TCTGCGTCGCTCTCGGCTGCGACCTTCGGATCGCCGCCGAACAGGCCAGGCTCGGACTCAACTTCACGCGGCTTGGCATCCACCCCGGGATGGGTGCGACCTGGACGCTGCCCCGGCTCGTGGGGCCAGCCCGTGCAGCGGAGCTGCTCTACACGGGCCGCGTGATCGATGGAGCCGAGGCGGCGAGGATCGGTCTCGTCAGCGAGGCCGTGACGGCGGACTCGACCCTCGAGCGCACTCTCCTGCTCGCGCAGGAGATCGCCACCAGCGCTCCGCTCGCCGTGCGCGGCGCCAAGCGCGCCCTGGCCAGGAGCCTCGACGCCAGCCTCGACGACCAGCTCGGCTTCGAGGCGGCCCGACAGGCCGAGTGCTACGAGACGGCCGACCTGGTGGAGGGCATCGCGGCCGTACGCGAGAAGCGCGAGCCCCGGTTTCGCGGCGCGTAAGCGCATCCGACACATTTTCTTGATGACGCCGCAGTATCCCGTGCTAATCACTCAAGTGTCGGGTGGTATCGCTCGATGCACGGCGTATGAGATCTGGGAAGGGGGATCCTTTGTCTCGCGCGCTCCGGAATCAGAGCCTCTGGCTCGTGATTACCTATATCGGTCTGCTGCTGCTCATCGCCCGGGGATACAGCTGAGATTCGCCTCCTGGCTCAGCCCTTGCCGGGAAGCGCCTCAACTGGCGCCTGGATCTCGAAGGCATTGAAGAAGTAGGCGATCTCGACGCGCGCCGTCTCCGGCGCATCCGAGCCGTGGACTGCATTGCGCTCGATGTCCGTGCCGAAGTCGCCCCGGATCGTCCCCGGGCTCGCCTTCGTCGAGTCGGTCGGCCCCATCAACTCCCGGTTCTTCGCGATGGCGTCGGGGCCCTCGAGTACGCTCATCACCACCGGCCCCGAGGTCATGAACCGCACCAGGTCGCCGAAGAAAGGCCGGCTCTTGTGGACGGCGTAGAAGCCCTTCGCCTGCTGCTCGGTCAACTGAGCCATCTTGAGGGCGATCAAGCGAAGTCCGGCCGCCTGGAAGCGGCGCAAGATCTCGCCGGCGGCGCCCTTGGCCGTGGCATCCGGCTTGACGATCGAAAACGTGCGTTGAATCTCGGCCAAGATCTCTCTCCTCGTCTCGAAACTGGTTCGGGACGCGGAAGGGTACCCGCCGGCCGCCGCCCCGTCAGGCCATGGAGAGCACGATCTTTCCAAAATGCTCGCTCGCCTTCATGACCCGGTGGGCTGCCGGGGCCTCGACCAGCGGCAGCACGCGATCCACTACCGGCCGCAGGCGCCCGTCTTCGAGCGCCGCCCCGAAGCGGGTCAAGAAGGCCTCCACCAGGGCGCCCTTCTCGGCCGTGGGCCGCGTACGCAGCGTCGAGCCGATCAACGAGAGCCTGCGCAGCAGCAGCTCCCCGAGGCCGATCTCGGCCTTCGCGCCGCCCATGAGGCCGATCAGGACCAGCCGCCCGCCCACGGCGAGGCTCGAGAGATTCTTCGCCAGGTATTGCGCGCCGATCGAGTCGAGCACGACGTCGACGCCCTTCCCGCCCGTGGCCGCCTTCGCTTCGGCCGCGAAATCATGCGTGCGATAGTTCACCGCGACGTCGGCGCCGAGCTCCCGGCATTGATGGCACTTCTCTTCCGAGCCCGCCGTCACCAGGATGTGTCCCCCGGAGACTTTGACGAGCTGGATCGCGGCCGTGCCAATGCCGCTCCCGCCCCCATGCACCAGCGCCCAGCCCGAGACCGGGAGCGCCCCGAGCTGGAAGACGTTGAGAAAGACCGTGAGAAAGACCTCGGGCACGGCGGCGGCCAACTCCAACGAGAGCCGCGCGGGCACCTTCATGGCGCAGACGGCGGGCACCACCACCTGCTCCGCGTAGCCGCCCCCCGCGAGCAAGGCCATGGCGCGCTCGCCGACTCTCCAGCCCGTGACGCCGGCGCCGATCTCCGCAACGGTGCCAGCGCATTCGAGGCCGAGGATCGGCGACGCGCCGGGCGGCGGCGGATACAGCCCCTGCCGCTGTAGCAGATCGGCACGGTTGACGGCCGCGGCCGCCACTCGGATGCGAAGCTCGCCCGCGCCGAGCGCGGGCGCCGGCACCTCGCCTACGCGCATGGAGTCTTCCGTGCCCGGCTGGTCGATCACGATCGCGCGCATCCTGCCCTCCTGCTTCCCGCCCCGCCCGCTTCACACCTCACCCGCTTCACGCCAGATTGGCGGCGGGCCGCAAGGATACCCTCCGCGAGGCTCTCTCGACGCCGACACGCGTTTGCTACACCATCGGACCTCCGGACGCGGCGATAGCCCGCCGGAACAAAGGAGGGATGGCATGCGAAAGCTCATTTGGGGTCTCATCGGAATCGGCGCGCTCTGCCTCGTTGCGGGGCTCGCGCCCGCGACGGCATCGGCGGAGAGCGGCGTCAAGGTCGGCTTCCTCACCTGCGAAGTCTCCAGCGGCTTCGGCTTCATCTTCGGCTCGAGCCGTGATCTCGACTGCACCTACTCGGGCGTCGACGGCAAGAAGGTGAACTCGTACAAGGGCTCGATCTCGACCTTCGGCGTCGACATCGGCTACATCCAGGGCGGCATCATCGCGTGGGGGGTGATCGCTCCCACCAGCGACGTGAAGCCGGGAGCGCTCGAGGGCGTGTACTCCGGCGTCTCGGCCTCCGCGACCGTGGGCGCGGGCGTCGGCGCCAACGTGCTGGTCGGCGGCCTCAACAAGTCGATCTCGCTCCAGCCCGTGAGCGTGCAAGGCACGACAGGCCTCAACGCTGCCGCGGGCATCACGACGATCTCGCTCACCGCCGTCAAGTAGAGCCACTGCTCGGACGATCGCACGGGGCGCGGCTTCGGCCGCGCCCCGTTTCTTATCGGATCAATCGAGCAGAGAATCGATCACGGGCCGGCGCGGACTGCGCGAACGTTGAGGAGGCCTGTCGTCTTGTCGCTCCCGGTGCCGTCGCCAGCGTCGAAGTCCACGCCCCAGGCCTTGGCCGGGTTGAGCGCGAAGGTCGACGAAGACCAGTAGTTCTTCGGCTGCGTGCAGCTGCCGGTAAACACCGTTGCACCTGGCGCGCAGCCGGTGTTGAACTCGGGGCTCACCGCCGGGGAAAACTCCTCGGCGTTGACGATACTCTCGAGTTCCTTCTT
>CAYGXT010000436.1:0-3162 GCA_964353695.1 uncultured Myxococcaceae bacterium | reverse complement strand
AGCCGCTGGGGCGCGTGAAACCGCCGTAGGCGCCGTGCTCTCGATCTCCCGCGGCACGATGTCCTCGAAGCTGAAGTCGGTGCCGAAGAGGGTCTCGGCCCGCAGGTTCACCCGGCGCACCTTTCGCCGGCTCGGCAGGTAGACGAACTGGTCGTTCGGCGGCTGATCCTTGTGGATCACGAGATAGGCCGTGTAGCGGAGGTCGAAGGGATCCGTGTAGCGGACGAGCGTCTTGGAGAAGAAGCCGTCCACGGCCTTGTCCTCGGCATCCCGCCAATCCTGCCACGTCATGCGCAGCTGCGTATGCTGCTCGTTCCCGCCTCTGTCTCCCGAGGCGAGAGTCATGTCCTGGTTGAAGCTGCGAAAGCGGTTCTGCACCACTCGCCGGTAGATGTCGGAGCCCGAGAGGGCCGAGTCACCGGTCTGCGCATCTTCTCGGGCAGCCGCGAGAACCGGGCCGGGCAGGGCGGTGAGGATAAGGAGCAGGGCGGCTGCGTGGGCGCGGAGCCGCCCCGCGCTCACGCCTGCCATCACTGCGCTGCCCGGCTACGCAGCCTCGCGTCGCTGAGGGCGCGCTCCGCCGTCTCGCGTAGCTCGCGGATCGCCTTCGGGTAATCGTTCGTGCCGAAGACGGCCGTCCCCGCAACGAACGTATCGCCCCCGGCGGCGGCGGCGCGGCCAATGGTGGTGGGCGAGATGCCGCCGTCGATCTCGAGTCTTGCCGCAAGCCCACGCTCGTCGATCCAGCGCCGGATGACGGCGATCTTGTGCAGCATCGACTCGATGAAGTGCTGTCCCCCAAATCCGGGGTTCACGGTCATCACCAGCACCTGGTCGAGGTCGGCGAGAACGTACTCGAGAGCCTCCGGCGGCGTAGCGGGGTTGAGCACTACGCAGGCTCGCGCACCGGCCTCCTTGATCTGCGCCACGGTGCGATGCAGGTGGCTGCAGGCCTCTGCCTGAACGCCGATCGTGGCCGCTCCGGCGCGCACGAAATCGTGCACATAGCGCTCGGGCTCGAGGATCATCAGGTGAACGTCGAGGGGAAGCGACGTCGAGCGCTTCACGGCCTCGACGATGACCGGCCCGAGCGTGAGGTTCGGCACGAAGCGGCCGTCCATCACGTCCACGTGGATCCAGTCGGCGCCTGCGGCCTGGACGGCGCGGACCTCGTCGCCAAGGTTTGCGAAGTCGGCCGACAGGATCGAGGGCGCGATCACGGGGGCCTGGGCGCTCAAGGGCAACGCTCGATCCGCGCCGCGAAGAAGCCGTCGGTGTCGTGGCGATGGGGGAAGAGGCGCATAAAGCCCGCCTCTTCTGTCAAAGGCTGGACACTGGCCGGTAGGGCAGAGCGCGGCACGAGGCGGAAGCCTGGGGCATCGCGCAGGAAGGCTTCCACCACGGCCTCGTTCTCCTCGGGTAGCAGCGTGCAGGTGCTGTAGACGAGTG
The DNA here is from genome assembly GCA_964353695.1 of uncultured Myxococcaceae bacterium. GTDB lineage: Bacteria > Myxococcota_A > UBA9160 > UBA9160 > UBA9160 > MYXO. The sequence continues at coordinate 1,713 of CAYGXT010000436.1, read as the reverse complement.
AGCCGCTCGGTTTCAAGGCTGGAGCGACGCTGCGCAGAATCGCCAACTGCAGCTCCGCCAGGCGCGGCACGTCGCCCGGCTGCACGCGCCAGCGGGCATCGGGGTTGCGCCGCAGGGTGCCGAGGCCGGAGCAGGGCGCGTCGACCAGTACCCGGTCGAAGCCGCCGGCTACGAGCCGTTCGGGCAGCGGCTGCGAGGCGTCGCGGGTCTCGGCCGAGATGTTCTCGAGGCCGAGGCGTCGCGTGTCGCGCATCAGGAGCCCGAGCCGCCGCTCGTGGCGGTCGAGTGCCCGCACGCGTCCGTCGCTCCCTATGCGCTCGGCGATCGCCGTGGCCTTCCCGCCAGGCGCCGCGCAGGCGTCGAGCACGCGCTCGCCCGGCTGGGGATCGAGGAGCTCGACCACGAGCTGCGAGGCCTCGTCCTGGATGGTGAAGCGTCCCTCGCGGAAGGCCGGATCGAGACCCGGATCGCCCCGGCGACCGAGGACGATGCCATCGGGCGAGAAGCGACAGGCCGCGGCGTCCGGATGTCGCTCGCGCAGCTCCGCGAGCAGAGCGTCGCGGCTGCCGCGCAGGCGATTGGTGCGCACGCCCCGCGGCGGCACGCGGTTCAGGCTCTCCGCCAGCGCGGCGGCCTCTGTGGCTCCGAATCGCTCGATCCAGCGCTCGGCCAGCCAGGCCGGCAGCGAGAGCGCGTGCATCAGGTGTCCGAGCGGATCGGTAACCAGATCCGGCAGCAGCATGGAGCCGTGCTCGACGGCGAGCCGTCGCAGCACGGCATTCACGTAGCCGCTCGCACGCTCGGCGCCTGCCGCCTGGACGCAGCGCACGGACTCGTCCACCGCCGCCGAGGCCGGGATGCGGTCGGAGAAGACGAGCTGATAGGCGCCCACCCGCAGCGTCGAGCGCACCAGCGGGTCGAGCTCGTCGAGCTTCCGATCGGAGACGCTCGAGAGCAGGAAATCGAGGCGTCCGCGCCAGCGGAGCGTTCCGTAGACGAGCTCGGTTGCCAGCGCGCGGTCGGCCGCCGCAAGCTCGCTCTGCGCGAGCGCGGCGTGGAGGGAGAGGTCCGCGAAGGCGCGTACCTGCTCCACGCGGGAGAGTACGCGCAGCGCGAGCATTCGCGCCTGGGTCGGCTTCTCGCGCCGGCGCGGGCCGAGACGCAGCCGGCCCACTGGCCGACCGCGATGACGGCGGGAGCCCGCCGGCTCGTCGGTGTACACGCCGCGAAGCTAGCGCGCGTCTGCGGCGAGCGCGCTACGTGCGCAGGAGAATTCCGTCGGAAAGGCGTGCGCCGCGCAAGAATTCGGCCGCGTCGAGCGGGCGGCCACCCGCTCGCTGGAGCACGAGCGGCACGAGCCAGCCTGCGCCGGTCGCGATCCGAAGCCCGCGGCTGTCGGCATCGAGGCGAACGCTGCCCGGCGCCTCGCCCGCAGCGCCTGCGACGGCGCGTGCGGCGAGGATTCGAAGCGGCTCGCCCTCGAGCTGCGTGAAGGCGCCCGGCCGTGGCGCGAAGGCCCGCACCTGGCGTACGAGCCCCTCGGCCGGCTCGGAGAAGTCGAGTTGGGCTTCCTGGCGCTCGAGCTTCGGCGCGACGCTGACGCCTGTTTCGTCCTGAGGTGTGAAGACGATGCCGCCGCTGGTGATGAGGTCGAGGGCCTCCGCAATGGCCTCGGCGGCGAGCTGCGAGAGCCTCGTCTCGAGGCTGCCGGCG
>CAYGXT010000435.1:0-3170 GCA_964353695.1 uncultured Myxococcaceae bacterium | reverse complement strand
ATCTGGACTCTCGCGCCATTGATCAGCGCCGTATGGCCGCGAGTCACGACGCGGTCGCCCGGCGCGAGCCCGCGCACGACCTCCAGCGACCCGGCGTCGTGCGCGCCGGTTTCGATCACGAGCCTCTCGACGCGGTCGGGCCCATCGAGGCGGAACACGATGGCGCCGTCCGCGCGCTGGAGCACGGCCTCCTCGGGGATCATCGCTACGCCCGCGCGGTGGGATACTCCGAGATCGGCACGCGCAAAGAGACCGGGGCGAAGCCTGCCGTCGGCGTTCGGCAGCTCTGCGCGCACGCGCAGCGTTCGACTCTGCGGGTCCACGGTCGGCGCCACGACCGTGACCGTCGCCCGGAAGGTCTGGTCCGGGTAGGGCGCGACGCGCACGTCGACGGGGATGCCGGGGCGCACGCGCGCCACGTCCCTCTCCGTCAGCCGGAACTCGACCTCGATCGGATCGAGGGCCACCAGCTCGAAGAGCGCCTGCCCCGGCTGCACGAACTCCCCGCGGCTCACGAGCCGGCGGCCGATCAGCCCCGCAAAGGGGGCGGCGACATTCGCGTCGCCGTGCGCACGCTCTGCCATGGAGAGCTGCGCGCGGGCCCCCTCCAGCTTCGCACGCGCCAGCTTGGTGGCAGTCTCGGCTTGATCGAGGCGCTCCCGCGACGCGACCTTGCTGGCATGAAGCTCGCGCATGCGCAGCAGCGTACGCTCCTGCTCCTGCAGGCTTGCCTCGGCCTGGGCCAGCCCCGCGCGCGCTGCGTCGCGTTCGAGCGCATGCCGTTCGGGATCGATGCGCATCACGATCGTGCCCACTGCTACGCGGCTTCCCTCTTCATACGGCGTCTCGGTGACGCGGCCGGCGACCTCCGCTGCGACTCTCGCTGAATCCTTCGCGCGCAGCTCCCCCGTGGCCTCGATGCGCTCCTCGAGATCGCGTGCCAGCACGGGCGCAAGCGTGACGCCGGTCGCCGCGATCTCCGGCGTCTTCTCGCCGCGGCCACAGGCGCCGATGGCCAGCAGCGCTGCGACGAGGAAGGGCCGCGCCACCCAGCGCACGAACCACGACAGCTCCGGCAAGCCGTCCCTGTTCACGTCTGAGCCTCGAGCAACCGCACGAAGAACCGCGTCATCGCCTCCACCTGCGCCACCTCCACGAACTCCCCCGCCGTATGCGCCTGCGCCACGGAGCCCGGCCCCAGGACGACGCCCGGAATCCCGGCGCCGGCAAAGAGTGCCGCATCCGTGCCGAACGCGACCGCCCCGGGATTGGCTTGGAGCCCGCAGCCGCGCAGGGCCCTCTGGCAGGCGCGTACCGGCGCCGAGTCGGAATCGGTAGCGAGGGCTGGCTTGCCCAGAACGCAGGCCGCGACGCGCACGCCTTCGATCGCGCCGCGTACGAGGGCATCCTCGATCTCGCGCCGAACCTGCTCGGCCGTCTCTCCCGGGAGAAGTCGCCGATCCATCAGGAGCCAGGCAGCATCCGGAACCACGTTCGGGCCCTTGCCGCCGCCGATCATGCCCACGGAGCAGGTGCCGGGGCCGAGAATCGGATCTCGTCGCGCGGCGAGATCCCGGTGCAGACCTTCCACCGCGAGCACGGCGCGCGCCAGCGTCCCGATCGCGTTCCTGCCCGCGTCCGGATCAGAGCTGTGGCAAGCAATGCCCGTAGCCTCGAGGCGTGCCACGGCGATGCCCTTATGATGCGTCACGACGCGGAGCTCCGTCGGCTCCGTGGCGAGCATCCAGTCGGGGCGCCGTCCACCGAGGTGAGCGAGCACGTCGCGCACGCCGACGCTGGCGAGCTCCTCGTCGGCCTCGCCGACGAGGACCAGATTGCGGCGTAGGGATCCGCGCGCGAGCACCTCCGCCAGTGCGTCCACGAGCGCTGCCATCCCCGCCTTGGTGTCGCAGGCACCGCGACCGTAGAGACGGCCCGCTGCCACGACCGGATCGAAGGGATCGATTTCCATGCCGTCTACGGGGACCGTGTCGAGATGCGAGGCCACCAGCACGGTCTCGCGTGCGCCCGACACATGCGCCTCGGCCACCACGCTCCGGCGCTCCCCCTCGCCCACCAGCACGGCATCCAGAGCGAGAGTTCGAAGCTGCGCCTGCACGATCTCCGCGTAGCGGCGCTCTCCCGTGAAAGCGACCGGAATGTCGCTCCGGCCCATGGGATTCACGGAGGGCGTCGCCACATACTCGCGCAGCAACTCGATGCAGCCCTTCATGGACGCAGCATCCGCTCCGACCCCCTCCCGTGCCCCACGCTCACTCGTCGGTGACGCAGCCCTCGGACGCAGACTTCACATTCTTGATGTATTTGAAGAGCGTGCCGCGCGTGGCCTTGAGGGGCGGCGGCGTCCACGCGGCCCGCCGCTTCGCGAGTTCCGCGTCCTCCACGACCAGCTCGACGAGATGCTTCTTCGCGTCGATGCGGATCAGGTCTCCGTCTCGGACCAGCGCGATCGGCCCACCTTCTTGCGCCTCGGGCGTCACGTGGCCGAGGATGAAGCCGTGGGAGCCGCCCGAGAAGCGGCCGTCCGTGATCAGCGCCACGTCCTGGCCGAGCCCTGCTCCCATGATCACCGACGTAGGCGTCAGCATCTCCGGCATTCCCGGCCCGCCCTTCGGCCCCTCGAAGCGGATCACGATCACGCTGCCCTTGCGGATCTCGTCTCGCTCGGCGGCGTGAAGCATGTCCTCCTCGCAGTCGAAGACCTGCGCGGGCCCGCTGAAGGAGAGGCCCTCCTTCCCCGTGATCTTTCCGACCGCACCGCCGGGCGCAAGGCTCCCGTACAGGATCTGGATATGACCCGTCCGCTGGATCGGATCCTGCCACGGTCTCACCACTTGCTGGCCGGGCGCGAGGCCGGGCAGATCGGCGAGGTTTTCCGCCAGCGTCTGGCCCGTGACGGTGATGCAGCTTCCGTCGATGGCGCCGTGCTCGAGCAGCAGCTTGAGGACGGCCGGCGTCCCGCCCACCTGGTGGAGATCCTCCATCACGTAGCGGCCGCTCGGCTTCAGGTCCGCCAGAAAGGGCGTCCGGTCGCTCACGCGCTGGAAGTCATCGAGCGCGAGCGCGACACCCGCCGCGCGCGCCATGGCGATCAGGTGGAGCACCGCATTGGTCGAGCCGCCGAGCACCGTCACCATCACCATCGCGTT
>CAYGXT010000434.1:0-3186 GCA_964353695.1 uncultured Myxococcaceae bacterium | reverse complement strand
CGCCGTCGAGCCCTGCCGCTGCCGCCAGATCCACGAGGCGTGCCACCTGGGAGCAGAGCCCCCCGGCTACGCCCGCGAGGGCGAGGTCTTTCTCCGCGAGGCTCGTCAGCACCGTGACGCCGACGATCCGAGGCCGCTCATGGCCCGATCGGGTCGCTGCCTCGGCGGCCGCGTCGCGCGCCGCCTCGAGCATCTCCCTTCCCCCCGCCGCGTGGACCGTCAGCAGCGAAACCCCCAGCCCGACCGCCGCCTTGACCGCCCGCGCCACGGTGTTCGGGATGTCATGGAGCTTGAGGTCCAGGAAGACGCGCCCGTGGGAAGCGGCCAGAGCGACGGCCGGCGGACCCGCTGCGACGAAGAGCTCGGAGCCCACCTTCAGCCAACCCACGGCGCCGTGCAGCGCTTCGAGTACGGCGGCGGCCTCGCTGAGGCTGGAGATGTCGAGGCCAACCGCCAGACGGTCAAGGGCTTTCACCCCGAGTGATCCCGGCAAGCGATCTCCCTCTCAAGCGCGAGCGCCGATTCGTCCGATGCAGTGTGCGGAGGGGTTCTTGAATGAGCAAGACCGGCATCGAGCGGCGCGTATACCCACGACTCGCCCTCCAGCTGCCCGTGCGCATCTCTACCATCGATCCGGAGACCGACGTCGCGACGCGCCGCCCGTTCTTTCGCGCGACGCGCGAGTGGTGCACGAACGTGTCCCGCGGCGGCGTGTTCCTATACACCGCGGAGCCGCTCGCGGCGGGCCGGCGCGTTCTCGTGGAGCTCACGCTTCCCGACGGCCGCGGATTCGACTCCGTCGGCCGCGTGTCGTGGGTCCAGCGCAGCGTCGGGCCGGACGAACGCAGCGAGCGGACCTCCGCCGAGGGCGTCGGCATCGAGTTTCTCGGCGCTCGGCCCGGCGACCTCGCCGCGCTCGACCGCACGCTACGCGCCGCAGCAGGAGGAGGCCCCGGACATGCCTACCGCTACGTCCTCTGACGCCGTCGTTTTTCGCGCAATCCTGCTTGAACCCTCCGGCAAGATCCGGGTATCCTCCAGCCCGCCATGAGGCCCCCCGGTACCTATAAGATCTCCGCCCGAATTCGCGCCTTCGAAGCGCTGCAGCATCCCTCGGCGCGCAGCGCGCGCCGGGTGCGCCGAATTCTGGATTCGCTGAGAAACGAGATCGTCGAAGGCGGAGAGGTTCGGATCCGGCGAGTGCTGAAGGACCCACGCGAGATCTTCCGCCTCGAGCTCGAGATGCCGGCCCTCGGCTATCAGCGAGTGACACTGCTCGACCGCCAGTCGCTGGAGCTGCTGCTGCAGGCGGACGACGTGCTCGCGCGCGTGCGGACCTCAGCGCTGGGAAGCTGAGGCGGCGCGGTGCCCGGGGCAGGATTCGAACCTGCATGGCCGATGGCCAGGCGATTTTAAGTCGCCCGCGTCTACCCGTTTCGCCACCCGGGCTCGAGCGCCGTCGCAGCGGGTGCGCGCGAGACGAGCGAGGGTAACATTCCAGCGTGTTCCATGGGAAGAAAATCGTCGTCGTGATGCCCGCCTACAACGCGGCCCGGACCATCGAGCGCACCTACGCCGAGATCCCCCTCGACCTGGTGGACGAGGTCGTCCTGACGGATGACGCAAGCCGCGACGAGACCGTCGAGATCGCCAGGCGCCTCGGCCTGCGGACGCTGGTCCACGAGCGCAACCGCGGCTACGGGGGCAACCAGAAGACCTGCTACGCCGAGGCCCTGCGCCTGGGAGCGGACGTGGTGGTGATGCTGCACCCCGACTACCAGTACCCTCCGAAGCTGATCGCCGCGATGGTGGGCCTGATTACCGATGGCCCCTTCGACGCGGTGCTGGGCTCGCGTGTGCTCGGCGGGCGTGCACGGCTCGGCGGAATGCCCCTCTACAAGTACGTGTCGAACCGGGCGCTCACGGCCGCGCAGAACCTGCTCTGCGGCGCGAAGCTCTCGGAATATCACACGGGGTACCGTGCGTTCTCGCGCCAGGTCCTCGAATCGCTCCCGCTCCTCGAGAACTCCGAGGACTTCGTGTTCGACAACCAGATGCTGGCGCAGATCCTCTACGCCAACTTCGAGATCGGCGAGATCAGCTGCCCCGCGGCGTACTTCGACGAGGCATCGTCCATCAACTTCCGGCGCTCCGTGACCTATGGTCTCGGCGTGCTCGGCGTGTCGATGCAGTACTTCCTCCAGCGCCGAGGCTGGGCGAGCTTTCCGATCTTCTCGCCGGCCGGTCGCCGGCTCGAGCTGACGGCCGCGCCGTAGCGCGTTCGCAGCACGGGGAAGGAAATGCCCATGCGTGCACGTTCCCTCGAGCCGGCACCGCGTGCGCCGACACTTCTGACTGAAGAGGATCTCTACCTCTTCAACGAAGGGACGCATGCCCGGCTCTGGGAGAAGCTCGGCGCACACCCGCTGCGCGTGGACGGCGTGCAGGGCAGTTGCTTCGCCGTCTGGGCCCCCAACGCCGAAACCGTCTCCGTGCTGGGCGACTGGAATGGCTGGCGCCCGGGAGCCGACCCGCTGCGCGCGCGCGCCAGCTCCGGCATCTGGGAGGGCTTCCTTCCCGGGGTCGGCGCCGGAGCGCATTACAAATATTACATAGGCTCGCGTTACCACGGCTTCACGGCGGAGAAGGCCGATCCCTTCGCTTTCTTTGCCGAGGTGGCGCCGCGCACGGCGTCGCTGGTATGGGACCTCGACTATGACTGGGGGGACGGCGACTGGATGGCGACACGCGCGCGGCGCAACGCTCTCGCCGCGCCGATCTCGATTTACGAGGTACACCTCGGCTCCTGGCGAAGCAGGCCGGGGGACGCGAGCCGCTGGCTCAGCTACCGCGAAATCGCGCCGCTGCTCGCCGACTACGTCGTCGACATGGGCTTCACCCACGTCGAGTTCCTGCCGCTGATGGAGCACCCGTTCTACGGCTCCTGGGGCTACCAGACGACGGGCTACTTCTCGCCGACCAGCCGCTACGGAACGCCGCAGGACCTGATGTTCCTGATCGATCTGCTGCACCAGCGTGGCGTCGGTGTGATCCTCGATTGGGTGCCGTCACATTTCCCCGTCGACGGACACGGACTGGCCTACTTTGACGGTACGCATCTCTACGAGCACGGAGACCCGCGCCAGGGCTTTCATCCCGACTGGAGCAGCTACATCTTCAACTACG
>CAYGXT010000433.1:0-3190 GCA_964353695.1 uncultured Myxococcaceae bacterium | reverse complement strand
TAGAGGAGGGAAGACGATGGCAAAGCCCCTCGCGGCAGAGTTCTTGGGAACATTCTGGCTGGTCTTCGGTGGCTGCGGCAGCGCCGTCTTCGCGGCTGCATTCCCGCAGCTCGGGATCGGCTTCACCGGCGTCGCTCTCGCATTTGGACTCACCGTCGTGACCATGGCCTACGCCGTGGGGCCGATCTCTGGTGGTCATTTCAATCCGGCGGTAAGCCTCGGCCTATGGGCCGGCGGACGCTTTCCGACCGACCGACTCCTTCCCTACTGGGTTGCCCAGCTATTGGGAGCGTTCGCGGCAGCTGCCGTTCTCTACGTCATCGCAACCGGTAAGCCTGGCTTCGATGTCGTCGCCAGCGGCTTTGCCGCCAACGGCTACGGCGACCATTCGCCCGGCGGCTATCCGATGGCATCGGCGTTCCTTGCCGAAGCGGTGCTGACGTTCTTCTTCCTCGTGATCATCCTCGGCACCACGCACGGTCGCACCTCGACGGCGGGCGGCTTCGCTGGCTTGGCGATCGGCCTTGGTCTGGTGTTGATCCATCTGATCTCGATCCCGATCACCAACACGTCGGTAAACCCGGCCCGCTCGACCAGCCAGGCCTTGTTCGTTGGCGGCTGGGCCCTGGCTCAGCTCTGGCTGTTCTGGCTTGCGCCACTCCTGGGCGCGCTGCTCGCCGGAGGCGTAACCCGCTGGCTCGACAGCGACGACTGAAGCCTGCGGCCTTGGGGTAGAGATAGCCCCAGCTGAAGGGATCTTCGTCATCGCCGCGGACCGTCACGACTTCGAGGCGTGCGCCATGGACCCCCGCGGCTCGGGTGTGCGGGGAATCCCATGCCGGCCCTTCGGTGTTCTGCCTGCGCCTCAGACCGACCCCGCGTTCTGCCGATCCAGGGCAGATGCCCCCTGGAGCCCTCCAGGCCTCCTTCACGCTGTTCGCCGCCGCGGCGCTTGCCGCCTACGTCGGCATCCGGCGCGAGCGTTCGACACAGCAGTGGCTCCTGCTCGGGCTGCTGGTGGCGGTGACGCTCTGGTCCGCCGGATCTCTCGTCTCCCTCGTCGCCACGCGCCAGCCCCAGGCGAAGCTCGGCCAGCTCGTCGCTTTTCTCGGCGTCTCGTTGGTGCCACCGGTCTGGCTACTGCTCGCGGCTCAGCAGGCCCGCGTGGCGTTCGTCGTTCGGCACATGCCCGCCGCCACGGCGCTCGCGCTCCTGCCCTCGACGCTCGCACTCCTCGCGCTGCTCACGGACGGCTCCCATCATCTCTTCTTTTCGGTGGATGTGAGCTTCGGCGCCACACCCGCGCAGCAGGTCGAGGCAGCCGGCCCCGTCTTTTGGATCTTCGCTACCTGGAGCCAGCTCTGCGGCCTTGGCGGCGCGCTGCTGCTCCTTGCCTCTGCCCGGCACATGCGATCTCAGCGGCGGCGCCGGCCAGCCTTGCTGCTCGCGATCGCAGCGCTGGTGCCGCTCGTCACCAACGCCTTCTTCCTGCTCGAGCTCTTGCCGACCGACACGGACCCCACGCCACTCGCGCTCACGCTCTCGCTCGCGCTCATCACGACCGCGATCTTCCACTTCGGTATTCTCGACGGGACGCTTCCGCTCGCCCGCCGCGACGTGCTGGAGCATCTCTCGGACGGCCTGCTCGTGGCGGACGCCGACGGCCGGGTGCTCGACCTCAACCCGGCCGCGGCGCGCCTGCTCGGCCGCAGCGATTTATGTGGGCGAACCCTGGTCGAGGCGCTCCGATCCGTCGACTGGGACGTGGACGCGGACTGCCTCGAGGCCGCGCTCGCGCTCTCGGACGAGGCTGCGCCGCCTGCCGTGACCGTGCTTCGCAGCGGCGATGACCGCTGGGTCGAGATGCGGAGCGTCGTCGTGCGCGGACGCCACGGGGAGCCGACCGGACAGTACGTCGCGCTGCACGACCGCACGGAGCAGCGGCGTTACGAGCGCTTCGTACACCAGAGCCAGAAGCTCGAGACTGTGGGCGGCATGGTGGCCGGCATTGCCCACGAGGTGAACAACCCGCTCGCCTACGTACGTGCGAACCTGCACGCCCTGCTCGGGATCGCGGGCATCGTGGAGCGCCGGCTCTCCGCTTTCGAGGCCAACGAGAGCGAGGATCTCGCCGAGATGCGGCAGATCGTCGAGGAGACACTCGATGGTGTAGAGCGTATCGGCAGGATCGTGAACGGGCTTCGCCGCTTCTCGCGGCCGGATGCCGACGAAGCCCTGCCGGTGGATCTCAATGCCGTGGCGCGCCAGGCCCTCCGACTGGCCGAGCTTCATGTGAGCCGCGACGTGATCGTGACCACGCGTCTCGCCGACACACTTCCGAGCGTGAAGGGCTCCGCCGACCGGCTCGGGCAGGTCGTCCTCAACCTGCTGATGAATGCGAAGCATGCGCTTGCGAGCCGGCCCTTCGGCCGCATCACGGTCGAGACGCTGGCGCAGCGGGGCGGCGTCGAGCTGCACGTGAGCGACAATGGTCCCGGCATTCCCGAGGAGATCCAGGACCGCATCTTCGATCCATTTTTTACGACCAAGGGCCCGGATCAGGGCACTGGGCTCGGCCTCTCGATCGCGTTCGATATCGTGCGCGAGCACGGAGGCTCGCTCGAGATCGCATCGCGCCCCGGAGAAGGCGCGCGATTCATCGTCCGGCTTCCGCCGGCCTGACTGGGCCAGATCCTTCGAGCCGCTTGCCGCGGCCGCTTGGGCCCGGCGCCTGGAAGAGCCAGAGCTGCGCGAGGCCGATGTCGTGCTCGTCCACCCTGCCGTCGCCGTCGAGGTCGGCGTCGGGGTCGTAGCGCGAGGCCCCGCGTGCTGCGGCGATGCGCTCGAGATCACCAGCGCGCCCGTGCGTGGCGCCATCCGCCCAGGCCGTGGTCACCAGGCCGTCCTGGTCGAGATCGGGGTCGCAGAGGTTTCCGTAGCCGTCGGCATCGGTGTCGCGCTGATCAAGGTTCGGGATCTCGAGGCAATCGTCCTGCGCGTCGGGAACGGAGTCAGCGTCCGCATCCGTGGTGAGCGGCTGGCGCGGCGGCGCGCGCCGCAGCAGTGGGTCGCCGATCCATACGTTCTGCCAGCCGAGGAAGGGAAGGCTGCGGAAGAAGGCCTCGGCCGCCGGCACGCCGCCACCCGTCGCCGGCCGTCCGCAACCGAGCGGCGCGGGCGCTAGGGCGCC
>CAYGXT010000432.1:0-3199 GCA_964353695.1 uncultured Myxococcaceae bacterium | reverse complement strand
GAGATCGCGTCCGCGCCCTCCCCTTCACAGACCCTGGCCATCTCGGCGATGCTGGTCACGTTCGGCGAGAGCTTTACGAGGAGCGGCCGCGTGCTGGCCCGCCGCACGGCGCGCACCAGCTCCGCCAGCAGGTTCGGGTTCTGGCCGAACTCGATGCCACCGCTCTTCACGTGAGGGCAGGAGGCATTGACCTCGAGGCCCGCCACGCGCTCCGAGACCGAGAGCCGCCTGGCGACCTCGGCGTAGTGCTCGATCTCCGTACCGAATACGCTCGCCACGACCACCACCTCCGCATGCAGCGCCGGGAGCTTCTCGCGCAGGAAGGCCTCGACGCCCACGTTCTCGAGGCCAATGGCATTCAGCATTCCGCCGCGCGTCTCGGCGATGCGAGGCGGCAGGTTTCCGGCTCGGGGCTCGAGCGTCAGGCTCTTGGTGACGATGCCGCCGAGTCGGCGCAGGTCGAGGAAGGGCGCGAACTCCGTGCCGTAGCCGAAGGTTCCCGAGGCCGTCAGCACCGGATTTCGCAGCGCGATGCCGCCCAGGTCGACGCGAAGATCGACGCCGCTCATCGGGCGAGCCGTTCCCAGTCCACGCTGGATGCCTCCAGCACGGGCCCATCGCGGCAGACGAGGGCGAAGCCGCCGCCGACTTTCGGTGCGGCGCAGCCGAGGCAGACGCCGAAGCCGCAGGCCATGGCGTTCTCTAGCGACACCAGACAGCGTCGGCCGCGCGCGGCGGCGAGATCGGCCGCGCGGCGCAGCATGAGCGTCGGACCGCAGGCGTAGACGATCGCGTCGGGCTCGGCGTCGAGCATCCGCTCGAGCGGCTCGGTCACGAGGCCCCTCTCGCCGAGGCTGCCGTCCTCCGTCGCCACCACGAGCTCGACGTCCAGGGCCTCGAAATCGTCGCGGCCCATCAGGTCTTCCGCGCTGCGGGCGCCGAGCAGCACACGCACCCGCGCCACAGCCGAGGCCTGCGTACGCGCTGCGAGCTCGTAGAGCGACGCCACGCCGGTGCCCCCGCCCACCAAAAGAGCGAGGCTGCCTTGCGGGGCATCGGGAAAGGGCCGACCCAAGGGGCCAACGAAGCGAACGCGCTCGCCCGGGCGCGCCTGCGCCAGCAAAGCGGTGCCGCGGCCATGCACCTTGTAGAGCACGTCGACCTCGGCGCCACCTTCCACGGCCTTCGCGCGGTAGATCGCCATCGGCCGCGGCAGCAGGGGATCGAAGCGCTCGGCTGCGCCCAGCGTACCGGGAGAGAGCATCGCGAACTGGCCGGGCGCGAAGCCTCCGAATCTCGGCACGAAGAGCCGGAGCCGCTGGTTCGCTCCACCCTCCGCACGGCTCTCCCGCACCAGGGCCTCAGCGCGAAGCGGGGTCGCCTTCACACCGAGCCGCCGCCCCCGGCGGCCGCAGCCTGCCCGGTGGATCCGGCGCCTCGCGTGAGAAGCAGTGCATCCTCGCCGTTTGGGTAGTAGCCGCTGCGGCGTCCCACCTCGTCGAAGCCGAGCGCCCGGTAGAAGCTGCGTGCAATCCTGTTGGACGGCCGCACCTCGAGCAGCACACGCAGCGAGGGCGGCTCGCCGAGGGCCGCTTCCAGCAGCGCGGATGCCACGCCGCGCCGGCGCCAAGCGGGCGCCACGGCGAGTGACAGCACGTGCAACTCGTCCAGCACGCGCTGCCCGAACACGAAGCCCGCCAGCGTACGGCCCGGTGCGCGGGCCACGAGGCAGACGGCGCCCGGCATGCCCAGCATCTCTGCAAAGCCGGTTTCGCTCCACGCCTCGCGCAGCGTAGCGGCCGCGAGCCCGGCCACGCCTTCGAGGTCCTCGCGCCTCGCGGCTCCGAACTCGACGCCGCCGCTAGTCACGCTGCGTCTCGATCTTGTAGCTCCGGATCTTACGCGACAGGCTCTCCCGGGCCAGGCCGATGGCCTCCGCCGTGCGCGAGATGTTCCCGCCGTGCTCGCGCAGCCGCGCCCGCAGGAACTCGCGCTCGAAGGCGCGCCGCGCGCTCTCGAGGCTCTCGCTCTCGAGACCTTCCCGAATCTCCACGTTCCGGATCGACTCGGGCAGATCCTCGCTCCCGATGCGCGAGCCCGGCGTCATCAGAACCAGGCGCTCCACCAGGTTGCGTAGCTCACGCACGTTGCCCGGCCACGAATAGCTCTGCATCAGGCTCATCGCCCGCGGCTGGATCGTCTTCTCACGCATTGCCGCCTCCGCACAGAACTCGCGCACGAAGGCGTTCACGAGAATCGGGAGGTCTTCGCGCCGCTCGCGCAGCGGCGCCACGTGGAATGGAATCACGGCAAGGCGGTAGTAGAGGTCTTCGCGGAAGCGGCCGCCGGCGATCTCCTTCTCGAGCGACTTGTTGGTGGCGGCGATCACGCGCACGTCGACCTCCGTCGTCTCCGTTCCACCCACGCGCTCGAGCTTGTGCTCCTGCAGAATCCGCAGGATCTTGGCCTGCGTCTTCAGGCTCATGTCGGCAATCTCGTCCAGGAAGATCGTGCCGGTGTGGGCGAGCTCGAACTTTCCCCGCTTCTGTGCGATCGCGCCCGTGAACGCGCCCTTCTCGTGGCCAAAGAGCTCCGATTCGATCAACTCCTCGGGGATCGCCGCGCAGTTCACCTCCACGAAGGGGCGATCCGCCCGCTTACTCTGCAGATGAACCTGTCGCGCGACGAGCTCCTTACCCGTGCCATTCTCGCCCGTGATGAGCACCCAGCCGTTGGTGGGCGCCGCGAGAGCAATCTGCTCCTTCAGGCGCCGGATGACCTCCGAGGCGCCCAGGATCTCGTGAGCCCGCAGCGCCTCGCCTCGCAGTGTCCGATTCTCGCGCGCCAGGCCTGCGTGCTGGAGCGCGTGCTGCAGGGTGAGCAGCAACTTGTCCACCGAGAGTGGCTTCTCGATGAAGTCGTACGCGCCGAGCTTCGTGGCGCGCACGGCCGTCTCGATCGTGCCATGCCCGCTCATCATCACGACCGGCAGATCCTTCGCCAGCGCGTGGATCTCCTCCAGCACCTCGAGGCCATCGCGTCCAGGCATGGCGATGTCGAGCAGCACCAGCGAGGGAGCCGGATCCGTGCGCAGCGCCGCCAGCGCCTGGTCCCCGTCACGCGCCGTGACGGTCTCGAAGCCCTCGTCGGCCAGGATGCCGGCGAGCGAGCGACGAATGCTCTCCTCGTCGTCCACGAT
>CAYGXT010000431.1:0-3206 GCA_964353695.1 uncultured Myxococcaceae bacterium | reverse complement strand
AACCGCCTGGGTCACGCGCGCAGTGCCGAGGCCGCTCGAGCCTTCCTCGCGGAGACCTACCCCGGCCTGTTCTGAGCGGCTGCGCAGCTATTCGTAGAACGTCTTGGCGATGCCTTGCCCGTAGAAGAAGAGCTTCTCGGGCGGCAGCCCATACACGGGAGGCACCAGGCACATCGAGTCCGCGACCGTCCAGGCGCGCTCGACGCGAGCCCGCACCGCGTCGGGCTTCCCGCAGAGGACGAATGCCCTCACCATCTCATCCGGCACGAGGCTCCCCGAGGCGAGGGCCTGCCTGCTCTTCACCGCCTGCTGCAGCCGTCTGGCTTCGCCACCGAAGCCGTGCGCTTCGAAGAACGACTCGTACTGCTCGACCCCGGCGTAGAAAGCGACCGTGGCCCTTGCGTCCTCGACCGCCTGCGCCTCGTCGGCATTGACCGCGACCCACAGCCAGAGGTTGAGGTCGATGTCCTCCCGCTTGCGCCCAGCCTTTGCGAGACCGGCGCGCAGGTCTGGCTGGATCTTCTCCACCGCCCAATCGATGGACCACATGGGATGGCCCATCACGCCCTGCCCGATCTCGGCCGCGAGACGCACCATGGGGCCGCGTAGCGCTGCGATCCAGATCGGGATCTCCTCGCGCACGGGCGGCGCGGTGGCCTGGAGCTCGCGGAAGTTGGCGCGGAAGTACTGGCCCTCGAAGGGAGTGAGACCCTTGTGGGCGCCGCGGATCACGTGGCGTACAGCGGAGACGGTCTCGCGCAGATGTGCGAGCGGCTTATGCTCGGGCGCGCCGAAGACCTCTCGCGTCCACGCGAGCACGCTCGCGCCGAGCCCCAGCACGAAACGTCCGCCCGAGATGCGGTCCAGGTCGATCGCAGCCATCGCCGTCTCGAAAGGGCTGCGGGCGGCGGCGATCGCGATCCCGCTCGCGAGCAGGATGCGCTCCGTCACCATGGCCGCGGCGGCCAGCGGCACGAAGGGAGGCCCGTAGACCTGTGGCGCGAACAAACCCACCAGCCCCTGCGCCTCGGCCTGCTTCGCGATCATCGCCAGCAGCGGAGCCGGCAGAGCGTTCACGAAGCCCCAATAGCGGCGACGCTTCGATTCCGACGCGTTCGGAAATGCCATGTCCAGTCCCTCTCGTCCCGAGCTCCTGCCACGAACGCGGGAAAACGGCGGCCTGCAAGAACCGGTTGGCTCAGCTCACCTTCTGCACGTCCACCCGCACTGCGCGGTCGGCCGGGATCGGCTGCCAGGAGAGGATGCGATAGTTGATGTGACCGTAGCCCCCGGCGAGACCCAGGGGTTTGACGTGCCCGGGCTCGAGGTCCGCCTGGCTCGTCCAGCCCTCGTGCATGTAGGGCTCGAAGCCGTTGTACACGATCACCTGGCCCGGCCGCACCGCGGGCGACATCTTGGCAGCGTACTGTGCCTCGCCGGCGTTGCTCACGAGCTTCACCTTCTCGCCGTCCCCGATGCCAAGCGAGCGCGCGTCGCGGTCATTCAGGAAGACGAATGGCTCGCCACGGTGCAGGTTCAGGCTGATGTTGTTCGTCATGTTCATCGAGTGGATGCTCCAGCGGTTGTGGCCGCTGGTCATCATGAAGCGCCGCTTCCCTCCCCCCTGATTCGGCGGCTCCTTATGCGTCGGGAGCTCTTCGCCGGACTCGAGGAACCACTCGTGGTCGATGTAGTACTGGGCACGCCGCACCAGCGTGTCGTAGGGAATCTTGTCCTCGGTATGCCAGCGCAGCGGGTTATGCACCTCGTCGGGCTTGATGGTCGCGGCCTGCGATGTGCCGTGCAGCACCTGCCCCCAGCCGGTCCAGCGTACGAAGCCCTTCTCGCGCAACGTTTCCAGCGTCGTGCCCTTGGGCAGGATGCCGTACACCGCGTTGTCGCGGATCGCCTCGTCGGCTCGCTTCTCCGGATCACGCAGGGCACCGTTGTGGCTGATGCGTGCCGAAAGACCCGCGATCTTGCGCATCTGCCCGCGCGCATCCTTGAACTCGGTCATCCCCCGCGCCGCGGCACGCTCCTCGATCTTCTCGAGGATCCGGAAGCCGATCTCGACGTCCGGCAGCGACTCGCCTGCGGGCGCAGCCGCCCGGTCGCAGAGCACGTGGTTCATATGGTGCACCGACAGCATGGAGTGGCCGAGCTTCTCGTAGTGCTGGGCCGCCGGGAGCACGTAGTCGGAGTAGAGGCCGGTCGTCGTGAGCCGATAGTCCACCGAGACGATCAGCTTCAACTTCGGCCACAGATGCTCGAGCAGCAGCTTCTGCCCGCCGCGCTGGCGGCGCAGCATGTTGCCGCCGGACTCGAAGAGTACGCGTGGCGTCACCGTCTGATAGATCTTCGCGTAGCGCGCATCCCACCAGCCCTTCTCGATCGCCTCGTTCATGTACTCGTCGAAGGTCTTCTTGTAGGAAGGATCGTGGTTCTCGGGATCGTTCCAGCGCTCCCTGTAGCCGTACTGGTAGTACCAGAGGAAAGCCGGCGGCATGCTGAGGCCGGGGCCATCCGGCATGTCGTTGGAAAGCGCCTCCATGCGGTTCTGGATCATCTCGACCGTCATCGAGGGGTCGCTTGCCGAGAACAGCCGCCGCATCGCGATCAGCCCCGCGATCTGCTTCTGCGCCGCCTCCTGGCCGGGAGACTCCTTGCCGGGCATCAGGATCTCGCCGTCCATGCCCGAGATCGCCCAGGAGCGGGTACCGGTGCCCTTCTTGCCCCAGTTGCCCGTGAGACCGAGCAGCAGCGCCATGCAGCGCTCCATCAGATCGCCGTGGTAGTACTTGCCCGAGTTCCAGCCGATGAAGATCTTGGTCTTCCGCGTCGCCACCTTGCGCGCGAGCGTGCGAATGTTCTCGGGGCTCACTTCGCAGATCGCAGCCGCCTTCTCGGGGTCGTAGTCCTCGAGGTGCCGGCGCAGCCGGGCGAAGACGGGCTCCACCTCCACCGTCTTGCCGTCCTTGAGCATCACGCTGAACGTGCCCTCGAGAGCGGGGTCGACGCCGGTCGTCGCCAGTGTGTGGCGGGGCGCCGGCGAGAGCGTGTTCGAATGCGTATCCCACCAGAAGAACTGGTCGTCGCGGTCCCCCGCCACGACGTCGGGGCCGCGCAGGAAGCGGCCCGTATCCTTGCGGACGAGCAGCGGCAGGTCGGTCTGCTCCTGCACGAACTGCTTCTGATACAGACCCGCG
>CAYGXT010000430.1:0-3232 GCA_964353695.1 uncultured Myxococcaceae bacterium | reverse complement strand
ATCCTGCCAGAGAAGACCGCCTCTTCTGGGAAGAGAATCTACTCGGCCGAAAACTCGTGAAATGAGCACCGTCCGTTGCTGCAATGCTCAGCCGAGCGGGTGGCCTGGCCAGCGGCACACGACCAGGTCGCGCACGCCACCCAGCATGAGGATGCCGTACGTCTCCGTCATGCCGTAGCCGTTTTCGGGACTCGGCACGACCGGCAGCACCGCGACGCCCGCCCACCGGGTTGCACGCTTCGCTGCCAACTCAATCGTCGTAAACACCCTGCTGGATGTCGCGCACGGTCTGCAGGATCACCGCGATGTTCGCGGCGGGCATCGTGTACTGGAGCATGTGCGTGTACCCAACGATGTGATGCCCGTGTCGGCCACCGATCCGATACGCGCTGACGATATCCTCGCGCAGCTCCTCTGGCGTCATCAGCTCGCCGCGCTGGATGTCCACCCCGGTTGTGAACGTCAGCCGATCGCCGAACTCGCTGTACGCGGCTGCGAAATCGTTCCCGGCTCCGAGCTGGAAGGCCTGGAGGATGTCGAGTCCGGCCTCGACGTAGTGGGGCAAGAACGGCATCTGAAACCCGCACGAATGCAGCATCGCCAGTCCGCCGGCATCGTGGATGGCCTCGATGTGCTTCTTGAGGTGCGGGTAGCTGAACTCCTTCCACATCTTCACGGAGGTCAGCGGCGCGCCGCTCGTCCCGTAGTCATCATAGATCAGGATGACGTCGGCCCCGGCCGCAATCGCGCGGCGTGATAGGTCGATCATGTACTCATTGAATCGCGCCTGAAACCGCTTCACCTCGTCCGGATAGTCGTACAGGGCCAGCATGAACTGCGACATCCCCCAGAGCTGCGTCGACGGCAGATCCTGAACGCCGAAGCTCTCCGCGTAGAGGCACGCGTCGGGGTGTTCTGTCCTGAACTGGCGGATCGCCTCGAAGGGCTTTTCGCTCGACGCATCAGGGAAGGGGAGCTCCACGAGGTCTGTGATGGTCTTGACCGGCGGATGGATCACCTCGAGATAGACGCCGCCCATGCCTCGAATACAGCCGAACATGTCGCGAATGCGCAGTGAGCCGTTCTCGTCGGCGATTCTCTCGCCCAGGTTGTCGATCGCTATGCCGACGCTGACGAGGTCCGAGCCCAGGTCCAATGCGTATTCCCGGTTCACGAATCGGGTGTGGAGAATGGGCATGAACGCCCGCACCTCCTCGGTCAGGGAGCTATTCCCCTGGGAAAAGTCCTGCCACATGCGGCGGCCCACGGCATTGCCTTGCGCATCGGTCGCTGGCTGAAACTCCGCCATCATCCGGCAGCCTGCGTGCGGGTTGAGCCATGTCATGACGGGAACCCGGTCCACCGGCAGACCCGCAACCGTAGCCTGCACACGCTGACGGGACGTCATCTGGCTTTTCACGGCATTGACCATGCGTACCAACTCACTTCACCAACGCGTTCTTGTAGAGCGTTCCGTGCTTCAGACTGTGTGGCGAAGACCCGCCTCCGCCGGCTCCAGCGATCGCAGCCAGAGCGCGCGACAGACCACGAAGCCTGCCGCCGCCGCCGCCAGATGCTTGAGCGAGTGTCCGCTGACGAGGCTCCCCAGCTCCAGAAGCTGCCTGTCGAAGGTCTCGAGAATCTTCGCGGTCACGTACCCGGCGGCCACCCAGTAGAGGTCGTTGCCGCGCGTGTAGCGCGACGGGTACAACACCGCGATCAAGAGCAGCATCACCACGGAATAGGCCTGCAGGATCGCGTAGGGCGTCAGGTTTCCGACGCCCGCACGCTCCGTCGCCCGCCAGTACACGACGGAAGCAACCCCCACCACCAGCATCGGCAGCAGCAACGCGAGTCCTGCTCTCACACTCAATCGGTCGACGACCTGCGTCGCGATCAACGACATGAAAGCGATCGTCATGGGGAGCCGGTCCCAGAACAGCCGCTCGTTCTCCGGGACGAGGTGATAGTAGGCAGAGCCCACCGCGGTCAGCAGCATTCCGATGAAGAAGACGGCGTACGGCCAGCGTTCGGCGTAGAACTCGAACTGCGTCGCCGGGCGAAACACGATCGCGAGGCCAGCGACGCCGACCAGGAGGAAGCCGATATTGGATGCGACATCCAGGAAGTTGTCGATCCCGAAAAGAGGTCGGTGATCGGCGAAGTCGTGGTACGAGAGGGGCTGTGGGATGGCCGGCAGCAGAAAGGCTGCTGCGACGCAGAGCGCCGTCAATGCCAGGATCAACCCAATACGCCGCGTCATGATACGCTACCCGGTGATGCGCACGTGCCAGCTTTCGCCGGAGCAGCGCTAGGAGTACCAACGAAGGAACAGGAAGCAGATCACCAGAAGGACGAGGAACGCAACGAGCTTGGGCCTCATGAACAGCTCATGTATCAAAGGCCATCTCCGGGCTCAGGTCAAGCCGGGGCTGCTACCGGAGCTCATGGAAGAGACGCTGACGAGCCAGGCGCCTCACCGGTTGACGTCGCAAGCGCTGGTTGCGAATCTCGCCGATGCGCGGGAAAGGGAAGAGACGTGAACGCAACTCGGGTGCTTCTCGCCGCGATCCTGCTGCTACTCGTGGGCTGCAAGGATCGCCTGCTCTTCGCGCCGGTCGACGGCTTCGCCCACCATGAGCCGGACGCACGTTACGAAGGGCTCTTTCCCTACTACGTAGAGCTCTGCGCCATGAGTCAGTTCCGCTCCGAGAAGATGGGAAGCGGTGGAAGTCCGGGACACGCCGTGATGTACCTGAAGGGTGCCTGCCGGGACCGGGATGCGCCGTTTCCGAAGCTCCGGCGCTGCGTCGGAGCCGTGACCGACCCCAATTCTCCCGAGCACGGCGTTGGCATCAGCGTGAACCGCTGGCTGCGCAACGTGAACTGGCTGGCATTCGATGGGCGCGGATTGTTCTTCGACGGGCACCTCGCGCCAGGCGAGGTGGTGACGCGCGAGCGGCTCGACGCGGTATCGCGCGAAGCAGTCGATGCCGGGATCTACCGCGGCGTAGAGCTCTGGCCCTACCCCAGCCAGACACCCGGCTCGACGGTCCTCGACTTCGTCACGCAGAACAGCGCCGGCACGGATTTCGCGCTCCTCTATGCACGCTCGGGGCTCTGCGGCCGCGTGCCCGTCGAGCCTGCGATGCTCGACGAGGTCATCCACTTCCTGAACGACCTCAACCGGGAGTTCGCGACGGGGGCCGCGGACTACCGCTGGAGCGGGTAC
>CAYGXT010000429.1:0-3243 GCA_964353695.1 uncultured Myxococcaceae bacterium | reverse complement strand
ATGCTGGGCGCGCCCGTCGAGACCCGTGAAGACCTGGAAGCCACGGTAAGGCTGGTCGAACGCATCCGCCCTAAGAGCGTGTCCTTTTCAATAGCGACTCCGGGGCCGGGCAACGCGCTCCACGATTACGCCATCGAGAACAACGTTCACAACGTGACTTCGGCCGAAGGAAACGATTACCAATACAACACTGATCCCATCAAGCTTTCACTCGTAACTGCCAAGGACGTATCGTGGGCTGCGAAAGCTATTCTAGAAGCCGTGCCGAACACGTACTTTAAGGCTGAGCTGGAGGCCAGGGCAAACCGGCTGGCGGGAGAGCCGTAAGGATAGGCGGCAGGCGTCCGGCGGCTTCTTCAGCCGGGCCGGGCCCTCCGGTCTGTCTCACGAAGGCACGATCCGCTCCGTCAGGGGATCGGCGTGAGCTCCGCCTCGCCAAGCTCCTTGGCGAAGAGATTTCGCACCTGGGTGGTGAGCTCTTCCACGCTCTTGCTGGCGAAGCTCTCGTACGGGATCTCGTCGAGCACGCGCAGGCGGATCGGATGCCGGCCCCGCAGCACGAAGCCGCGCTTGGGCAGCGCGTTGCCCGTGCCCTCCAATAGGATCGGCAGCAGCGGCGAGCGCGTCGAGAGCGCGAGGCTGAAGGCGCCGGGCTTGAACGCGCGTAGCCGCCCATCCTGAGAGCGCGTGCCTTCCGGGAACATCATGATGGAGCTGCCTTCGGCGAGAGTACGCTCGCAGGCCTGCATCATCCGGAGCACGCTCTCGTGATCGCCACGGCGGAGCTCGATGTAGCGGTTGAGGCGCATGTTCCAGCCGATGCAGGGGACGCGAAAGTTCTCGATCTTCGAGACCCATTTGAAATGGCGGAAGATGCGGAAGAGCACGAAGATGTCGATGAGCGACTGGTGGTTCGCGACGATGACGTAGGCGCGATCGTCGCGGATCTTTTCGCGGCCTTCCACCGTCACGGGCCAGGCCGGGTTGAGCCAGGTGTAGAGCGAGGCCCAGAAGCAGGTGAAACGGTGGAGGAGCACGAGCCGGCGGTCGAAAGCTACCGTCACGGCCCAGATCAGGACGGCTACGGGAAAGAGTAGAATCGAGCTTACGGTGAGGAAGGTCCAGAACAGGAGTGAGAGGACACGTCGGCCCATGCCTCGAGGGGTAGCATTCGCGGCCGGGCTCGACGAGCCGTGAGCGTTGCCCTGGCGCCCTATCCCTCGCCCGAGGAGGCGGAGCAGGAGGTTGGCGCCCTCGCCGCGGCCTACGCGGAGCGCTGTAGCCTCGACGAAATCGGGCGCTCGACCGAGGGACGCCCGATCCGCGTCCTGCGCATCGCTCCGCAGAGCGCTGCGCCCGGCCGCCCGCGACTGCTGGTTACGGCGCAGATCCACGCCGTCGAGTACGTGGGCAGCTTCGTGGCGCGCGGCGTCGCAAGGCGGCTGCTCGAGGGCTACGGCCGCGAGCCAGAAGTGACGGCGCTTCTCGATGCCGCCGACGTCTTCGTGGCGCCGCTGCTCAACCCCGACGGCGCCGCGCGTGTCTGGCGCCGGAAGGGGCGCAGCGGAATCGCCGGAGCTCGTCATACGGCGAAGGGCGTGGATCCGAACCGAAACTTTCCGGGCGTGGAGGTCAGTGGCCGCCGCGCCTGGAATGCGGCGCGCACGCGGCCGGGGTCGGCCTACTACCGCGGGCCGCAGCCGCTCTCGGAGCCGGAGTGCGCGGCGCTGGCGCGGCTCTGCGTGCGCGAGCGCTTCTGCGCCGCCGTCAACTTCCACAGCTTCGGCCGCGTCGTCTTCATCCCCGAGGTGATCGGCGGAGACAAGGAGAGGGCGGAGCGCGCTCTCGACGTCTTTCGCGGCTTCTTCCAGGCTCGGCAGCGGCGCTGGCCCTACAAGCCCGTGCTCGACGCTGCGCGCAAGACCTTCGGGCAACTCGACGCGTTCCTGCTCTACGGCCTCGGCACCCCGAGCGTCACTATCGAGGTGAGCCGTCCGCGCCTCTCGCAGCTGCTGCCCTGGCGCCTCACGAACGTCTTCTGCTGGGCGAACCCCGCCCGGCCCGAGCGCGACCGCGAGAACGACGTCGAGGCTACGATCGCGGCGCTGGCGGAGCTGCTCGCGCGCAGCCGGGGCAAGCCCTGCCTACCCGCACATCCGGAGATCGCCGAAGGCCTCGCGGCGACGTAACGGAGCGTTCAGCGCTGCGCACCCGTCATTCCTGCACCAGCTCCAGCATCGAGAGCTCGCCAGGAACGCCGATCCGCAGCGGGAAGCCGTAGAAGCCCATGCCGCGGTGTACGTAGAGACGGTTCGTGCCGTGGCCAAAGAGGCCGTGATCGGGCCAGCGCGTGCGCGAGAGCACGGTCCAGTCGAGTCCGAAGCTCACGAGGCCGAGCTGACCGCCGTGGGTATGGCCCGAGAGCGTGAGATCGACGTCACCCATGGGCACGTGCTGGAAGCCGAGCGGGTCGTGGAGCAAGAAAAGTCGGAGCCGGCCCTCGCACCTCGGGAAGCGAGCGAGGAGCTCGCGGATATGTTCGCCCCGTCCGCGACCCACGTAATCCGCACCCACGACCTGCACCGGCCCTACGACGGTTTCGACGACGACCTCTTCGTCCACCAGCAGGCGAATGCCGTTGGCCGCGAGCGCCGCTCGCACCTCATCCGAAGACTCGTGATCGTGGTTGCCGAAGATGGCGAAGCAGCGCTGCGAGACGACTCGCAATGGCGCCAGCGCCTCGGTGAGCGCACCGGGCGAGCCCATGCCCTCCATGGTCAGGAAATCCCCCGTCAGCAGCACCAGATCCGGCTCGCGCTCGACCAGCTCCTGGATCCTTTTCTTCAGTCGGTGGACGGGCTGCCAAGGGCCAAGGTGCGGATCGGCGATCTGAACGATCCGCAGTGGTCGCCGGCCGAGAGGCGCCGGCGCGCGGCGGCGGTAGCGCTCTACGGGGACGCGGGAGACGGTATCCGGCCCATCCTTGCCAAGCCGTACGCGGACGATCTCGTCGGCGAGCCGGTACGAGGTGAGGATCGATACGAGGGCGATGAGGAACGGCAGCAGGTCGAGCCAGCGCATGCCATCGAGGGCGCCCTCGTAGCCGAGCAGCGAGAGGGCCGTGCGCACGGGAAGCAGGGCCAGCAGCCAGAGGCCCGAGAGCGTGCCCGCCGCGACGAAGGCCATGCCGGGAACGCTCACGAGCCAGCGGAAGCTGCGCGTACGCAGGTGCGGGCGGACGAG
>CAYGXT010000428.1:0-3252 GCA_964353695.1 uncultured Myxococcaceae bacterium | reverse complement strand
CCGAGGAGCTGGTCTTCCATCATCTCTCGACGGGAGCCTCGAACGACCTCAAACAGGCGACCGATCTCGCGCGTCGCATGGTCTGCAAGTACGGCATGAGCGATCGGCTGGGGCCCGTTGCATTCGGGGACGACGATGCGGACGTCTTTCTCGGCCGTGACTTCATGACGCGCAAGGACTACAGCGAGAAGAAGTCGGAAGAGATCGACGAAGAGGTCTCGAAGATCCTGATCGATCTCTACAACGAGGCGCGCCAGGACCTGATCGACAACCGGTCGACCCTCGACCGCATCGCGCTGGCGCTGCTCGAACGCGAGACGCTGGACACGGCAGATCTCAAGCTGCTGCTCGATGGCCAGACGCTGCCGCCGCTGCCGCTGCCCTTGGAGCCGACGCTGCCCGTGGAGCCGTCGAAGCGAAGCCGGACCGAGCGCGCCAAGGATTTTCCGGGCGACAAGCTGCCTGACCCCGAGCCGATCCCGGGGTAGGAGCTCTCCGTGGCCGAGGCAACGCCCTTTCCGCACGGCCGCGTAACGCTCGTGGGCGTGTTGAACATGACGCCCGACTCCTTCAGCGACGGCGGGCGCCTGCTGACGCCGGGGGGCGAGCCGGATTGCGCTGCGGCCGTGGCGGCGGGCTTGGCCCTCATCGCCGACGGAGCGCACGTTCTCGACATCGGTGGCGAGTCGACCCGGCCGGGCGCGCAGATGGTGCCGGAGGACGAGGAGATCGCCCGCACGATTCCCGTGCTGGAGGCCCTTGCAAAGGCGACTCCTGCCCCGCTCTCGATCGACACGCGCAAGGCTCGTGTGGCGCAGGCTGCCTTGGCGGCGGGCGCATGCGTCGTGAACGACGTTTCTGGTCTTCGCTTCGACCCTGATCTGGCTCGGGTCGTCGCGCGGAGCAGCGCTACGCTGGTGCTTGGCCACCTGCGCGGCGGGCCGGAGACCATGCAGCAGGCCGTGGACTTCGAGGATTGCCTCGCCGAGGTGGAGCAAGAGCTCTTCGCGTCGATCGAGACGGCGTGCCGGGCCGGCGTGCCCCGCGAGCGGCTGGTGGTCGATCCGGGGCTCGGCTTCGGCAAGCATCTACGCCACAACCTCGAGCTGCTCGCCAACGTCGGTCGCTTGCGCGCCCGCCTCGGGCTCCGGGTCCTCGTGGGACCCTCGCGAAAGTCCTTCCTCGGTGAGATCACGGGCGATCCGGCGGGGGAGCGAGATCGGGCGACCCTTGCGGCCTGCGCCGTGGCGGTCTTCGCCGGAGCCGACGCACTGCGGGTCCACGACGTGGCGGGAGCGGCGCGAGCGGCCGCGGTCGGTGCCGCGCTGCGGGCGGCCCGGCGGGAAGGCGCGCCGTGATCGAGTTCCTCTGGGGACTGCTCCACGAGGCGTGGGCCTATCTCGTCGCCAACTTCGACCCCGTCGGCGATTCCCTCGATGTCCTGCTCGTCGCGGTCGGCGTCTACTGGCTGCTGCTGCTGATCAAGGGCACGCGCGCGGTGCAGATCCTGGTGGGGCTGCTGCTCCTGATTGGAACCAGCGCCATCGCGCAGCTATTCCAGCTCAATACGTTGATCTGGATCTTCGACCACTTCCTATCGTCGGCCGTCCTCATCATCATCGTGCTCTTCCAGCACGACATCCGGCGCATGCTGGCGCGGGTAGGTCGCGGCGTGTCGCCCTCCGCCGTACGGCGGCAGGAAACGCAGATCCTCGAGGAGGTCGTGCGTGCGGCGCAGACCCTGGCGCAGAAGCGTGTGGGTGGCCTGATTGTGCTCGAGCGCGACACCCAACTCGACGATCAGATGGGGGCGGGGCTGGTGCTCGACGCAGCCGTGTCGAAGGAGCTGCTGGTGTCGCTCTTCCTGCCCTACTCCCCGCTCCACGACGGCGCCGCGCTGATCCAGAACGGCCGCATCGCGCGAGCGGGATGCATCCTCCCACTGTCGGGGCGCGAGGATCTGCCGCAGGACCTCGGCACGCGCCATCGGGCGGCGCTGGGTCTGACCGAGGAGACGGATGCGGTCGTGGTGGTGATCTCGGAGGAGACCTCGGAGATTTCGGTCGTCAGCGGAGGCGAGCTGAAGCGGGGTCTCGACCCGGCACACCTGCGCGGGGCCTTGCGCGAGGCCCTCTCCACCGCGCGCGAGGAGTCCAGTACGACCGAGAGCCGTGAGCCTGTCGCCACGAGCAGCGACGAGATCGAGGAGCAGCCCTCGGCGGCAGGCGCGGGCGCGGCCGACGCCCGCAGCGCGGGGTAGGGGGGGCTTTGTCTCGACTCGGTGCGAACCTCGGCCTCAAGCTTCTCGCCTGCGCCATCGCGGCCTTCCTCTGGTGGGTGGCCCACGGCTCGAGCTCCATCGAGCGGGGCTATGACCTGCCGCTGGTCGTCCGCGGCATCTCGGACGAGTTGGTGATCACCGAGCAGAGCGGCGACGTCGTGAACGTCCGAGTCGTCGGCAGCCGCGCCGTCCTGCGAAACCTGCAGCCGGAGAAGCTCGAGTACGTGATCGACGTCGCAGGCGCCCGGCCGGGGGTTTCCGACTTCGAGATCGACACCTCCCACCTGGAGCTACCGCGGGGTGCGAGGATCGTCTCGCGTTCGCCGGCCCAGGTGGCGCTCACCTTCGAGCGGCGGGGGAGCAAGGCTGTGCCGGTTCGCGCGGATGTGGAAGGATCTCCGGCCCCGGGCTTCATCCTCGAGAAGATCGAGGTGGATCCCCCACGGGTTCGAGTATCCGGCGCACGAAGCGAAGTGCTGCGGCTCGGCGAGGTGGTGACCGAAACGATTGATGTGAGCGGCCTTGCCGAGAGCGCGGAGCGCGAGGTTCGTGTTTCGGCGGGTGGGGGACACGTCTGGGTCGACAGCCCAGGCTCCGTCCGGGTGCGAATCCGCGTCGTGCCCCAGCCCAATGGCGGGGCGGGGTCCGTGAAGGAGGGATGAGGGTGGTGCAGCAGGGGCGGCTCGAGCTCTTCGGCACGGACGGCGTCCGTGGCACGGCGAACGTGCATCCGATGACGGCGGAGATGGCACTCCTGCTTGGGCGTGCGGTCGCACACGTCTTTCATCGCGGCGGCCGCAAGCGCCACCGCATCATCATCGGCAAGGATACGCGCCTCTCAGGCTACATGTTCGAGGATGCGTTGGCGGCTGGCATCTGCTCCATGGGCGTCGACGTGCTGCAGGTGGGCCCGATGCCGACGCCCGGCATGGCCTTCCTCACCGCGGACATGCGCTGCGATGCCGGCGTCA
>CAYGXT010000427.1:0-3268 GCA_964353695.1 uncultured Myxococcaceae bacterium | reverse complement strand
TGGAGGCAACGATCAGCGTGAACGTGCTCTCCGCGGCGCTCCCGTCAGACGCCGCCATCACCGCCTGGCTTGCAAGCAACGAACAGCAGCAGCCTGTGCCGATCGGCGCACCGGGGCTGGCGCCGCCGCCGCCCGGGTTTGCGAGCATCCCGCTCGACACAAGGGACTCCGCGGTGCAGGAACGGGTGAACGCACTCGTATCGGACGCCCTCGCCAACGAGCTCGTGACCGGCTCGCCCTCCGAGCTCGACATTGTCGTCGATGATCTCGATCTGCTGGTGCCCGACGTCGTGAGCGACCAATCGGCCGTTGATCTCGATCATCTCGCCCGGGGCAAGCGCTCCTTCGCCGAGGTCTTCGAGGACACGGGCTTCGGAGATCTCGCCGGCCGCCGCGGCTCGGAGCCGAACTTCGTCGAGACTGAAGACACGCTCGCGGCGCGTGATGGAACGTTCCTGGCCGCGGTCTGGGGGCTTTTCCGCAGCATCGGTGGGGTGAACTCCCGGGCAACGCAGGAGGAAGAGAATCGGGATGAAGCGCGTGCAGGGAGCGGTCGGCGACGCTGAGAGTCGATGATCAAGCCCGATACCGCGAGTACCGATCCTCTGGGGAGACGGATGGCAGCGTCTGCGCGCCGACGCCCTGCAGTGCGCGCGGGAGGGGACTTGCGTGGTAGACCACGATTCGGTCGACCAGGACGCGTTCGAGCTGATGCGCGACATCGAGAGGCAGACGCCGGACGAGATCCGGCGCCGGCGCTTGACCCATCGCATCGCCCTGAAGGTCCGCGTCTTCGTGCAGCCGGGGAACGCGAGTGATCTCCAGACGCTCAAGCTGGAGGGCGTGCTCGGAGACATATCGACGCACGGGTGCCGGATCATGACGGGACTCCCGCTTCGCGTCGGCGACATCTACCGGCTGCGCTTCGACGGGCAGCTCTCGGAGCTACCGGTCACCTTCATGCGCTGCCTTCGCTGTCATCTCGTTCGCGAGGACGCGTTCGAGAGCGGGTTCAAGTCCTTCCATCCGCTGGCGCTTCCCGAGACAGGGGGGCTCCGCGCCGAGGCGGATCTTCTGGCGAAAGGCGGCTTCGAGCGGAGCTGAGGGAATCGATGGGAGGGGAAGTCAACCAGGACCTCGCCGGTGCTGCCGAGCCCGGTGTCGCGATCGACCGTCTTGCGCTCTACGCCGAGATCGCCGAGATCGCCGCGCAGGCCGCGAGCCGGGCGCGCTTCCTCCGTGAGTCGTTGCGTGCTCTCGCCACTGCTTTCGGCGCCCCGCATGCGTTGCTCTATTCGCAGTTCCAGATGGATGTCGTGGAGGAGAGCTTCACGGCGGAAGGCTCCGATCCGAGCTTCTGGAAGCCCGCGCTCGACGGCATCCTCACCGGGACGATGAGCTCCGGCGGGTCGATCGGCAGGCTCTTCCGTGCCCGCGACTCGGGGCTCTTGCTGGCAGGCCTCGCCGCGCCGCTGCGCGACGCGTCGGCCGAGTCTGTCGGCGCAATCGCCCTCGTCGTGCCGTGCGGTGGGGTGAGCGTCGCGAGGCAGCTCCAGGCGCTGCTCGAGTCCTGCGCGCATCTCGTCTCCTGCTACTCGCTCCGATTCGAGAGAAAGGAGAGCCGGCTCGATCCAATGTCCGCGATGCGCGCCGCGATGGACCTCGGCCGCGTGGCCGGGTTCTCGTCGCTGCGGGAGCTGGCCTTCGCGATCACGAACAACCTCCGGAACGTCGCGAGCGTCGACCAGACCGCACTCGGCATCGCCCGGGGGCCGCGGGTCGAGGTGTTGTCGCTCTCGGGCTACGACGAGGTGAAGGTTCAGAGCGAGGGCGTGCGCACGCTGACCTCTGCCATGGAGGAATGTCTCGACGCGGGCGTGCCGATCGTCTGGCAGCGGGCGGGCGAGGGCGATTGGAGCAAGGACGACGGGCGTGCGGACTGGAAGCTGCATCGGCGCTGGAGTGAGACTGCTGGGAACAGCGCCGTCGCCTCGTTCCCGATCGGTCCCGTCGCTGGCGCGACGGTGATCGTGAGCGTACGCCGTGAGTCGGGCGCCTTCAGCCGGGAAGAGCTCGACGTGATGCGACGGACTGTCGAGCCCTATGTTGGCGCGTTCGGGCTGGTGGATCGCGCAAGCCGCTCGCTGCCGACCCACGCACGAGACGCAGCGCGAGACAGCATCGGCTGGCTCCGCGCACCGAGCCACCAGCTGCGGCGTGCGGTTGCCGTCACGGGCCTCCTGGTCTTCCTGTGGATCTGCTTCGGCCACATTCCCTACACGATCTCCGCGCCGACCCTGGTCGTGCCGGCCGAGGTGCAGCAGCTGGGCGCTCCCTTCGAGGGCACGCTCGAATCGGCGGGCGCCGTCGCGGGGGACGTCGTCCAGAAGGGCGCTGTTCTCGCCCGCTTCCGGACCGGCGAGCTCCTGCTCGATCGCGACCGGCTCCAGGCCGAGCTTCAGGTCCAGAAGTATGCGGCTGGGCAGGCCATGGCGCAGAACGGCTCCCCGGTCGAGGTCCGGCTGGCGCAGGCGCAGCAGCAGCTCCTCGAGTCTCAGCTCGCACTCGTCGATCAACGCATCGAGGCTGCGACCCTGCGCGCGCCATTCGACGGAATCGTCGTGAGCGGAGACCTGCGCACGCGGATCGGACAGGCGTTCCCGCTCGGCGAGCCGCTCTTCCAGGTGGCGCCGGAGGGACGCTGGAAGCTGCATCTGCAGGTGCCCGAACAGGCCGTGGACGACGTCGTGGTCGGCCAGACCGGGACCTTCGCCACCGACGCACGCCCCGACCAGCCCGAGGCTTTCGAGATCCATCGTGTGAGCCCGGGCTCGGAGGTCTCCAACGGACAGAACGTGTACGTCGCGGAGGCCGACGTCGAGATCGCCGCTCCTTGGATGCGGCCGGGGATGGACGGCATCGGAAAGATCGCGGCGGGTGACAAGGCCATGTGGTGGGTCTTGTTGCACCGCCTGACGGACTGGCTGCGGCTCAACTTCTGGCTATGAGCACCAGCCCCGCCAGCGCCGCACCGCCGCCCAGCATGGCCCAGCGCCTGGGTGCTGCCCACGTGGATCTGCGGGCGGACCTACAGGTCTTTCGGCACGTCTTTCGCACCCAGCCCTGCTACGTCGTGCGCGATCCGACCTCGATGCAGAGCCATCGATTCAGCAGCGAGGATTACCGGATCCTGATCCGCATCTCATCGGTGCGGGGCCTGGCTGAGACCTTCGTCACGCTCGTGACACAAGGGGTTTTGAAGCAGGAG
>CAYGXT010000426.1:0-3268 GCA_964353695.1 uncultured Myxococcaceae bacterium | reverse complement strand
CCGCAATAGGATCGTCATCTCGTCGGAGGTCTGCTCGCGGCGCGTCGTGATGCGCCAATGCTGAGACAGCGTCCCCGTCGCACCCGGATAATCGAAGAGTCCGAGCGTTACGTTGGTGTTCCCCACGTCGATCGCGAGCAGCACGGTCTGGGTCATGCCGCGCCCTCCCGGCCCTTGACGAGCGTCACGTCACCGGCCACGACGCGCCGGCGGCGCCCGTCTTCGCCATCGAGCAGCAGGGCTCCGTCCCCGTCGATGCCGGCGCAGCCTCCGACCGTCTCGCTGCCGTCGAGATCGCGGATGCGGATGCTGCGGCCGGCCATTCGAAAGCGCGCCTCGAAGCGCGGCCGGAGCGCGGCGAAACCGTGGGCGGCGTGCGCATCGAGCACCTCCTCCAGCCCATGATAGAGCCGCTGCGCGAAAGCGACGCGGTCGATCCTGCGCCCGGCATGGGAGAAGAGGCTCGTGGCGAGGGCGCGAAACTCGTCCGGGAACGATTCTCGCGGCACGTTCAGGTTGACGCCGATCCCGAGCACGAGAAAGGCCACGCGCGTGGCCTCGGCCCCGAGCTCCATCAGGATGCCCGAGGTTTTGAGGCCGCCCAGCAGCACGTCGTTCGGCCACTTGATCTCGACCGCATCCGAGTCGCCCAGCACGTCGGCAACGGTCTCGGCCACGGCGATGGCCGCGGTCTGGATCAGGGTCGGCGCCTCGGCGGTGTCGAGTTGCGGCCGGAGCACGATCGAGGTGTAGAGGTTCAAATGGGGTGGCGAGAAGAAGCTGCGTCCAAGCCGTCCGCGGCCCGCGCTCTGGCCCTCGGCCACCACGGTGGCCCCGTGAGGGGCGCCGGCGCGTGCCAGCTCGAGGGCGACGCGGTTGGTGGAGTCGGTCTCATCGAGATGCCGGAAGTCGCGCGCGAGCCAGTGCGTTTCAAGGCCGCGCTGAACCTCCTCGGCGTAGAGGCGATCCGGAAGCGTTTTCAGGCGATAGCCGCCGCCCGGCTCCCCCTCGATCTCGTAGCCGCGCGCGCGGAGCGTCTCGACGTGCTTCCAGACCTGGGCGCGCGAGACGCCGAGATCCTCCGAGAGCCGCGCGCCCGAGCTGCCGCGGGGGCCCGCGCTACGGAGCCATTCCAGCACCCGCGCGGCCCCTTCACTCAAAGGCCTGCACCTCCAGGCGAGAGCTCCATCGCGACGTCCGCCGCCGGCGCCGAATGCGTCAGGGCCCCCACGGAGATCCTTTGCACGCCCGTGCCGGCCAGCAGGCGCACGTTCTCGAGCGTGACGCCGCCGGAGGCCTCGAGAAGTGCCCGGCCTCCGATCCGGGCCACGATGCGTCGCAGCTCGTCGGGGCTGCGGTTGTCGAGGAGCAGCGAGTCGGCGCCCGCCTCGATGGCCGCCAGCGCCTCGGCCTCCGATTCGACCTCGACCTGCACTCGCAGGTTCGGGTTCGCAGCCGCGAGCGCAGCCTTCACGGCGAGAGCCGTTCCACCGGCGGCCGCCACGTGATTGTCCTTGAGCAGGATGCCGTCGTAGAGGCCCATGCGGTGATTCGCAGCTCCCCCCACGGCCGTCGCATACTTGTCGAGACTGCGCCAGCCGGGAAGCGTCTTGCGTGTATCCACAAGCGTGCAGCCGGTGCCGGCGATGGCGTCTACGAAGCGGCGCGTGAAGGTCGCTACGCCGCATAGGCGGCCGAGGAAGTTGAGCGCCGTACGCTCCGCCGCGAGCAGGCTGCGCAGCGGTCCGAAGACCCGTGCCATCGGCTCGCCGGGCGAGAGGAGCTCTCCGTCATGGGACTCTGCCGCGAAGCGAATGCATGGGTCCACGGCCTCGAAGACGGCGGCCGCAAGCCACAGGCCGCAGACCACCAGCGGCTGTCGGGCCTCGATCACCGCCTGCCCCTCGAGGCCCGCGGGCACCACCAGCGGGGTCGTCGCATCACCTGGCCCAAGATCCTCCGCCAGCGCCCACTCGAGAAGCGGGCGCCAGGTATGGAGCGGAGGGAGGGGAGGCCCAGCACTCATACGCTGCCCCCCCCGCCGCCCTGCAGCCGATCGAGCCGGGCCCGGACCTCGCCGTGCTCGGCCGCGAGGCGTGCCTGCTTCTCGCGCTCGGCGACCACGATCTCCGCCTTTGCGCGTTCGAGAAACTTTGGATTGTCGAGCTTTTGAGCCACAAAGGAGAGATCTTTCTCGAGGGTTTCGAGGGCCTTCTCGAGGCGCCGCCGCTCCTCGCCCAAAAAGGCCGGATCGCCGACCTCGACCTGCACACGATGGCCTGCGGCCAACGTGACGGCCGCCTCCGGAGAGGGCTCGACATCCGCGAAGCGGATGGCATCCGAGCCGGTGAGCGAGCGGAGTGCGGCCCCGTGGGCCGAGAGCAGGCTCGACGCCGCTTCTGGCAGCGTGATGCGGACCTTGAGAGAGGGCGGCAGCCCGAGTTCGCCACGAACCTGGCGGACGCGGGTCACCACTTCGAGCAGCGCGTCCATCTCGGTTTGCTCGGCGGTCGCGAGGGGGCTGGACGGCTTCGGGTAGCCCTGCTGCATGAGGAGGCGCCCGTCGCGGTCGGGGAGGGCCTGAAAGATCTCCTCGGTCACGAACGGCATGATCGGATGCAGGCCGACCAGCGCGCCGCCGAGCACATGCAGCAATGTCTGCTGCGTGGCCCGGCGCAGCCGCACGTCTTCACCCTGGAGCGAAGCCTTCGCCAGCTCGATGTACCAATCGCAGAGCTCGCCCCAGACGAACTGGTAGAGCACGCTCGCGGCGTCGTTGAAGCGGTAGCTCTCGAGGGCGAGGTGCGCGTCGTGCAGCGCAGCGTCGAGGCGGGCGCGGATCCAGCGATCGTAGAGCCCTCCGGGCTCGGCTGGGGCCGCCGCATCGAAATCGCCGAGGTTCATGAGCGAAAAACGTGCCGCGTTCCACAGCTTCGTCACGAAGGTGCGGCCGCTCTCCACGCTCTGCTCGCTGAAGCGGATGTCGCGCCCCTGTGCCGCCAGCGACGTCAGCGTCCAGCGCACGACGTCGGCGCCATGGGCCGCCATCACGTCCATCGGGTCGATGCCGATGCCCTTCGACTTCGACATCTTCCGGCCCTTCTCGTCGCGCACGAGCGGATGGATGTAGACGTCACGGAAGGGCACATCGTCCATGAAGTGCAGGCCCATCATGATCATGCGGGCCACCCAGAAGAAAATGATGTCGAAGGCTGTAGAAAGAACTGAGGTCGGGTAGAAGCGGCTCAGCTCCTTCGTAGCGTCGGGC
>CAYGXT010000425.1:0-3270 GCA_964353695.1 uncultured Myxococcaceae bacterium | reverse complement strand
GGCGAGGCGCCGGAGTTCAATGCCGTGGACGCATCGCTGTGGTTCGTCGTGGCCGTGCACGAGTATCTCGAAGCGGCCGAAGCCCGCAGCGGGAGCCGTGCGCCGCGCGGGAAGCGGCGCCTGCTGGAGGCGGTGGAGGCGATCCTCTCCGGCTACGCCGCAGGCACGCGCTACGGCATCCGCTGCGACGACGACGGCCTGCTGCGCGCCGGCGAGCCAGGCGTCCAGCTCACCTGGATGGATGCCCGCGTCGGGGATCGCGTCGTGACGCCGCGGATCGGAAAGCCCGTCGAGGTGCAGGCGCTCTGGCTGAACGCACTTCGTCTCGCGGGCCCGCTCCTACCGCACGGCGAGCAACGCTTTACGCGCGGAATCAACTCCTTCCGCGAGCGCTTCTGGTGCGATGAGACGGGGTGTCTCCACGACGTCGTGGATGTCGATCACGTGCCGGGCAAGGTCGATCCGACCGTTCGTCCGAACCAGATTCTTGCTGTGGGTGGCCTGCCCTTCGCATTGCTGAGCGGCGAGCGCGCGCGACGCGTGGTGGATGCCGTGGAGCGCGTCCTCCACGTCCCACTCGCTTTACGCTCCCTGGCTCCGGAGGCCGAGGGCTATGCCGGGCGCTACGCAGGGGACTCCGCGCAGCGGGACGGCGCCTACCATCAGGGCACGGCCTGGCCCTGGCTGCTCGGCCCCTTCGTCGAGGCGTGGGTCCGCGTGCGGGGCGCAGCGGCGAGCGCGAAGCATGAGGCTCGCGTTCGCTTCCTCGAGCCCCTGCACCTTCACCTATGCGAGGCGGGCCTCGGCCACGTCTCGGAGATCCTCGATGGCGACGCGCCGCATACGCCCCGCGGCTGCCCGTTCCAGGCGTGGTCGCTCGGCGAGATGCTGCGGCTCGAGCTGAAGGTGTTGGCCGGGTCGGAGAGCGATCGGTAAGAGGAAGCCCCATGGACGCCTACGGGCAGATCTCGCCGCGAGACGCTCATAACCTCGAGCTGCTGGCGAACGTGCATCCGCCGGATTGGAAGAATCCGCGGCCGGCTCCCCGCTACAACCTCGTCGTGATCGGCGCCGGTACGGCCGGGCTCGTGACGGCTGCAGGCGCCGCGGGCCTCGGAGCCCGCGTGGCCCTGGTAGAGAGGCACCTGCTCGGGGGCGACTGCCTCAACGTCGGCTGCGTACCGTCCAAATGCGTGATCCGGTCTTCCCGCGTGATCGGCGAGCTGCAGCGTGCTGCCGGCCTCGGCATCCGGGTGCCGGCCGGTGTGGAGATCGATTTCGGCGCCGTGATGCAGCGGATGCGGCGCCTGCGCGCGCAGATCAGCCATCACGACTCGGCCGGGCGCTTCACCAACACGCTTGGCGTCGACGTCTTTCTCGGCCAGGCGCGCTTCAGCGGGAGCGATACGCTGGATGTCGGGGGGACGAGTCTGCGCTTCGCGCGCGCCGTGCTGTGTACGGGCGCGCGGGCCGCGGAGCCGGAGATCCCCGGCCTTGCCGACGCGGGCTTCCTGACCAACGAGAGCGTCTTCTCGCTGACGGAGCGGCCCCGGCGACTGGCGGTCATCGGCGGCGGCCCGATCGGCTGCGAGCTTGCGCAGGCCTTCCACCGCCTCGGCTGCCAGGTGACGCTGCTCCATGACAACGGTCATCTGCTCGACCGCGAGGACGCCGACGCCGCCGAGATCGTGCAGAATGCCTTCCGGCGCGAGGGCATCACCCTGGCCCTCGATGCAAAGATCCTGCGCGTGGAGCGCCGCGGCGACGAGAAGGCGATCGTCGCCGACGTCGGTGGTACGGCGCGAGAGATCGTGGTCGACGAGATCCTCGTCGGCGCCGGTCGCCGTCCCAACGTCGAGGGGCTCGACCTCGAGAAGGCCGGTGTCGTCTACGATGCGCGCCAGGGCGTACAGGTGAACGACTTCCTGCGCACCACGAACCGGCGCATCTTTGCCGCGGGCGACGTCTGCATGCGCTGGAAGTTCACCCACGCGGCGGATTTCGCCGCGCGCATCGTGATCCAGAACAGCCTCTTCTTCGGCCGCAAGAAGCTCTCGGCGCTCTGCATGCCCTGGGCCACCTACACCGATCCCGAGATCGCCCACGTGGGCCTCGGCGAGCGTGAGGCCGCGGCCCGCGGCCTTGCGATCGAGAGCTTCGTGCGCCCGCTGGCCGAAGTGGATCGCGCCATCGTGGACGGCGAGACCGAGGGCTTCGTGAAGGTGCACGTCGCCAAGGGCAGCGATCGCATCGTGGGCGGCAGCATCGTCTCGGCCCACGCGGGAGAGCTGATCGGCGAGCTCACGCTCGCCATCGTCGGCCGCATCGGGCTCGCGACGCTCGCGAACGTGATCCACCCCTACCCTACGCAGTCGGAGGCGCTGCGGCAGGTCGGCGACCTCTACAACCGCACGCGGCTCACCCCGCGCGTGAAGGCGCTCTTCCGGCGCCTGCTCGCGCTGCGGGTTCACCTCTGAAATCCGCCCCCCGCTGGGTCGCGGCACCACGCCGCCGGCTCGTCGAGATGCGCGACGCGCATCCACGGAATGCGTCGGCCCAGGGGCCCCACGTCGTGGCCAAGGAGCACGAGCGGTGCATCCTCGTTCGCGCAGGCGCCGAGTAGAGCGCGCACCGCAGCCGGATCGATGCTGCCGTCGAGGGCCGGGATCGGGGTCACGGCGCGCACGGCCCCGAGCAGCCGTGCCGCCTCGCGCGTGCGCGCGGGAGCGAGGATCGGGAGCCGGCGCGAGGCGCGGGAGGCCAGGCGCGCACCGAGGCCCCCACGCGTCCAGGCCACGATGGCACGGGCGCCGATGGCGCGGGCCGTCCACGCTGCGCTCTCCGCCACGACGCCGAGGGCGTAAATTTCGGGCGGGAGCCCTTCGGCGCCGCGGATCTCGTCAGGAGCATCCTGTTCCGTCGCGACGATGATCCGCGCCATGGTTTCGGCAGCGTGCGAGGGATGCGCTCCCACGGCCGTCTCCTCGGAGAGCATGACGGCGTCGGTTCCGT
Organism: uncultured Myxococcaceae bacterium; assembly: GCA_964353695.1. GTDB lineage: Bacteria > Myxococcota_A > UBA9160 > UBA9160 > UBA9160 > MYXO. The sequence continues at coordinate 258 of CAYGXT010000425.1, read as the reverse complement.
CGAGGACCGCGTTTGCCACGTCGTTCACCTCGGCCCGCGTAGGACGTGGCTCCGAGACCATGGAAGCGAGGAGCTGCGTCGCGGTGATCACGGGCCGACCGCGGCGGCGCGCGGCCAGCAGGATCCGCTTCTGCTCCATGGGCACACGTTCGAAGGGCGTCTCGAGTGCGAGGTCGCCACGTGCGAGCATCACGGCATCGGTGGCCTCGAGGATTTCCTCGAGATTCTCGATCGCGGCTGCCGTCTCGATCTTTGCCA
>CAYGXT010000424.1:0-3273 GCA_964353695.1 uncultured Myxococcaceae bacterium | reverse complement strand
CCTGTAGGAACAACAGGAACACCCTGCTGACATTCGGGAGCCGCTTCGTAGGGCTCGTCGTGCTGGGACTGATGCTGAGTGTCTGCACCGCCTACGCTGACACAGGATCGATCCTTGGGGACGGCTTTAGGAAGCACTCCGAACCAGGAAGCTTGCTCATGACGTCACCGCCCGGGCCTGTCACGCCGGGCGCGAGACGCCGGGCGCCGGACCCTCCGGGGCCGGGCTCCGGCGAAAGAGCCGCCGCAGCCTCGCCTTCAGCGCGTCGACGAAATCGTCGAGCACCAGGTAGAAGACCGGGACGACCAGCAGCGTGAGGCTCATCGACGTCAGCATCCCCGCACCCGTCGCCACGCCCATGGGCTGCCGCGACTCGGCCCCGGGCCCGAGACCCGAGGCTGCGGGCAGGACGCCGAAGATCATCGAGATGCCCGTCATCAGCACGGGCCGCATCCGGATCGGCGCCGCCTTGCGCATGGCCGCCTCCTTTTCCATGCCTTCGCGCCGGAGCTGGTTGGCGTAGTCGACGAGCAGGATGGAGTTCTTGGTGACCAGGCCGAGCAGCAAGATGATGCCGATCATGCTGAACAGATTGATGCTCATGTTCCCGAGCCAGAGGCCCCCCAATGCGCCCACCAGCGCCAGCGGCAGCGCCAGCATCACGGTAAGAGGGTGCATCAGGCTCTCGAACTGGGCCGCGAGGATCATGTAGATCACGAGTACCGACAGAGAGAGCATGAGCGCGAACTGCATTCCCGACTCGCGCATGGCCTCGGCTTCTCCGGAGAGCTCGACGTTCACGCCCTCGGGCAGCACCTCGGCAGCAACGCGGTGAACCATGGCGACGGCCTCCGACAGCGCCTTGCCCTCGAGGTTCCCGGAAATCGTCACGCTGCGCTGACGGTTCGTCCGTGTGATGGAGGATGGGGCTGCGCCCGTCTCGATCTTCACCAGGTTGCGCAGCTCCACGACGCCGCCCTCCTGCGTACGCACGTAGAGGCGCTCGATAGCGTCCGGCTCGGCCCGATCCTTCTCTTCGAGCCGCACCCGGATGTCGAAGCGATGTCCCCCTTCTTTGAAGGTCGCAACGTCGAGGCCGCCGATCATGGCCTGCACGGCCGTGGCGAGGGCCTGCGCGTTCACGCCGAGGGCGGAGGCTTTCTCACGGTCTGGCACGACCCGGAGCTCCGGCAGCCCTAGCTTGAGGCTCTTGTCGAGTTCCACGATGCCGCCTTCTGCGGTGAGACGGCGCATGAGCTCGTCCGCGAGCCGGTCGAGATCGGCAAGTGCGAGGTTGCCCCGGATCGAGAACTCGAAGCCCCCGTGCCCCTGGCCCGTCCGCAGGCCCGTGAAGTCGAAGACGTTGGCCTGCTGGCCGGGAATCCGACCCAGGACTTCGCGCGCCTCCTTGATCAGATCCTGCGCCGAGCGCTTGCGCTCCTTGCGCGGCGTCAGCGTCGCGAACAGCAGACCCTCGTTCACCGTTCCCGGGCCGCGAGGCCCCGACAGGCCCACGGCCGAGAAGAGCCCGGCCACCTCAGGCTGGGCGAGAACCCATTTCTCATCCAGCTTGAGCTGCTCGAGGGTCGACTCGAAGGTCGTGCCCGCGGGCGTCTCCAGGAAGACCAGGAAGCGCCCCTGATCCTCCGGCGGAAAGAACTCCGCCTCGAGCCGCATCGCGAAGCCGATGGCTGCGACGAACGAGAGCCCCGCGAAACCGAGCGTCGCGACCCGGTGCCGGAAGGTCCAGTCGAGGGCGCGGCGGTAGCCGGACTCGAGACCGAGGAAGATTCGCTCGAGGCGGTCGTAGATCCCTCCCGGCCGGGCGGGCGGAGCGTGCGGTACCCGCGCAGCGAGCATCGGAGTGAGCGTCAGCGCCACGAAGAGCGAGATGAGCACGGCGGCGGCGGTAGTGAGGCCGAACTCTCGCAAGAAGTTTCCGATGATGCCTGTCACGAAGATCACGGGCAGGAAGACCACTGCGATCGAGAGCGTCGAGGCCGTCGCCGCGAAGGCGATCTCGCGCGTCGCATTCGTCGCCGCGTCGAAGGGCGCCTCGCCCTGCGCTCGATGCCGCTCGATGTTCTCGAGCACGACGATCGCATCGTCCACCACCACACCCACGGCGAGCGTGAGGGCGAGCAGCGTCATGATGTTGAGCGTGTAGCCGAGCGCCCACATCACCCCGAAGGTCGCCACGATCGAGAGCGGAATGGCGAGGCCCACGATCATCGTCGTGCGCCAGCGGCGCAGGAACAGCCACACCGTGAGCGTCGCCAGCAGGGCGCCAAACGCCAGCGAGAAGAGAGTCTCGTTCACCGACTCCCGGATCGCGATGGAGAAGTCGATCATGCCCGCGCGGTCGCCGAACTTGAGGCCGGCGGGCAGGATCGGCCGCAGCCGGTCCAGGCGCCGGTAGGCCTCGTCCGCGATCGCCACCGTGTTGGCCCCGGGCTGCTTGCGGAGGCCGAGCCCGACGCAGTTCTCGCCGTCGAAGCGCGCAAGGGTACGCACGTCCTCGCTGCCGTCCTCTACACGGGCCACATCCCGCAGCAGCACCGGAGCGTGGTTCACCTCCGCCACCACCAGGCCTTCGAGCGCTTCGCGCGTGCGGAACTCAGCGTCGGTCTTGACCGAGTATTCGATGCGCTGGCTGATCACCTGCCCGCCCGGCACCTCTACGTGCTCGCGCCGGAGCGCCGCGATCACGTCGCTGGCCGCGAGCCCCCGCGCGCGCAGCGCCTCGCCGTCGAGCCAGATCCGCATGTTGCGGTCGCGCTGGCCGAAGATGACGACCGAGCCGACGCCGGGGATGGTCTCGAGCTCGGGCTTGAGGTGCAGACGCGCGAACTCGCTGGTGTCGACGACCGTGCGGTCGGTCTGGATCGGGATCCACAGGATCGGCTGGTCGGCCGGGTTCACCTTGTCCACGACCGGCGGCTCGACGTCCCTCGGCAGATGGACGCGCGCCCGCGCCACTTTGTCGCGCACGTCCTGCGCCGCGCTGTCGAGATCGACGTCGAGGTTGAACTCCGCGACGATGATGGAGAAGCCCTGCGAGCTGGTGGAGGAGATCTTGCGTACGCCGGAGATGGTGTTGAGCTGCTCCTCCAGGACGTCGGTTACGTCCTCCTCGATCACCTCGGGGCTCGCACCCTCGAGCCGCGCCATCACCATGACGACGGGAAACTCCATGCGCGGGTACGCGTCCACGCCCATGCTGAAGTAGCCGAGAACTCCGAAAACGATGAGCGAGAGCATCATCATCGAGGT
>CAYGXT010000423.1:0-3278 GCA_964353695.1 uncultured Myxococcaceae bacterium | reverse complement strand
ATCGTGAGCAGGATGACGTCGAACTCCGTCTGCTCCTCGACTACCGCCGCCGGCGCTGCGCCGGCCGCGGCCGCCACGGCCACGGGAGCCGCCGCCGACACGCCCCACTTCTCCTCGAGGAGCTTCGCCAGCTCCGCGGCCTCCATCACGGTGAGGCCAGAGAGTGTCTCTGCGATCGTGTTCAAATCGGCCATGACCTGTTCCAACCTTTCTCTGGTTGCATGCCGCGGAGCGTGTCCGCCGTCTGCCCCGCACATCGGCGGGAGTTCACGATTCTGCGGGAGGGTCCCGCGTGAATCCGGATTTGGCCCGGGCTATGCGCCCGCACCAGCCTCTTCGAGCTGCTTGCGCCGCGCCTCGACCAGGCGCGCGAGCTGGGCGCCCGGCGCCGCGAGCAGCCGCACCAGCTGCCCCGCCGGCGCCTGCAACAGTCCAATCAAAATGCTCCGAAGCGCATCCATGCTCGGGAGCGTTGCAAGCATCGCGATGTCGGCCTTCGCAATCGATCGCCCCTCGAGCACGCCGCCGCGGATCTTGAAGATCTCGTTCTGCTTCGAGTAATCCACCAGGATCTTGGCCATGCGGACGGGATCGCCGTACGCGATCGCGATGGCCGTCGGACCCCTGAAGTGCTCGGTCATGCTGGCCACGTCCGAGCCCTCGACCGCCCGCCGCAACAGCGAGTTCTTGGTCACGCGATACTCGTACTGACCCACGCCTTCGGCGCGGAACTGCTTGCGCAGCTTTTCCGATGCCTGAACGCTGAGGCCGCGGTACTCGGCGACGACGACGCTGGTGGCGCGCTGGAACTTCGCCCGAAGCTCCTCCACCTGCTCTTCCTTTTTCGCTCGCGTGAGCATCCCAGCCCCCTTACGCCGCCTGCGAAGCGACCGACGACGGATCGATCCGGATACCCGGACCCATCGTGGTCGAGATCGTGATCTTCTTCATGTACGTGCCCTTGCTGGCCGCGGGCTTCGCGCGCAGCACCGCCTCGAGGATGACCGACGCGTTGCCCACGAGCGCCTCGGGCGAGAACGAGCATTTGCCGATCGAGACGTGCACGATGCCGGCCTTCTCGACCCTGTATTCGACCTTGCCGGCCTTGGTCTCGCGCACCGCCTGCCCCACGTTAGCGGTCACGGTGCCGAGCTTCGGGTTGGGCATCAGGCCCCGTGGGCCCAGGATCTTTCCGAGGCGGCCCACGATGCCCATCATGTCCGGCGCCGCGACCACGCGCTCGAAGTCGAGCCAGCCCTCTTCTTGGATCTTCTTGGCGAGGTCCTCGGCGCCGACGTAGTCGGCCCCAGCGTCCCGCGCCTCCTTCTCCTTGTCGCCCTTGGCGAAGACGAGGACGCGGACGTTCTTGCCCGTGCCATGCGGCAGCACGATGGAGCCGCGCACCATCTGGTCGGCGTGCTTCGGATCGACGCCGAGGTTGATGGCGAGATCCACGCTCTCGTCGAACTTCGTAACCGGTAGCGACTTCAGCAGCGTTACGGCGTCCGCGAGCGGGTAGCTCTTGGTGCCGTCCAGCTGCGACGAGGCCGCCTTCATGCGCTTGCTTGCAGCCATCTCAGCCCTCCACCACTTCGAGGCCCATGGAGCGGGCCGTACCCTCGATGCTCTTCATGGCCTGACTCACCTCGTGGGCGTTAAGGTCCTTGAGCTTTAGCGCGGCGATCTCACGCACCTGGCTCTTCGTGACCGTTCCGCACTTGGTGCGGTTCGGCTCGCCCGAGCCCTTCTCGATCCGGGCCGCCTTCTTGAGCAGGACGGCTGCGGGCGGCGTCTTGAGCTCGAAGGTAAACGTGCGGTCGGCATACACCGTGATGAGCGCGGGGATGATGAGCCCGGCCTGATCCTGCGTGCGGGCGTTGAACGCCTTGCAGAACTCCATGATGTTGACGCCGTGCTGGCCCAGCGCGGGCCCGACCGGCGGCGACGGGTTCGCCGCGCCCGCCGGGCACTGGAGCTTCACGATCGCGACGATCTTCTTGGCCACTTTACGCCTTCTCCACCTGCATGAAGTCCAGCTCGACGGGCGTGGCGCGGCCAAAGACCTGCACCAACACCCGCACCTTTTCCTTATCCGGCTTTACCTCGTCGACGAAGCCCGAGAAATTGGCGAACGGGCCGCTCACGACGCGCACGTTCTCGCCTTGCTCGAACCGGATCTTCGGCTTGGGCTTGATCGCACCTTCCTTGATCTGCTGCGACATCCGCGCGACCTCCTCGTCGGAGATCGGCGTCGGCTGGGTTCCGCCACCCACGAAGCCCGTGATCTTGGGCGTGCCCCGGACCACATGCCAGGTCTCGTCGTCCAGGTCCATGTGCACGAGGATGTAGCCGGGGAAGAACTTGCGTTTCGACGTGCGCTTCTCGCCCTTCACCACCTCGACGACATTCTCCTCGGGAATCAGGATCTCGTCGAACTTCTCCTCCGCATTCATGGTGCGGGCGCGCTCGATCAGCGCCTGCCTGGCTTTCGCCTCGTGGCCGGAGTAGGTATGCACGATGTACCACTTCTTGGACATCTGGCCTGACGTTCCCCGGTCCCGCTAGGGGACGATGAGACGGATCCCTTGTGCGAGGACATAGTCGACGACTCCGAGCACCAGCGTCATCAGAGCCAGAACCACCACCACCCCAATCGTCCCGCCTACGTATTCACGCTGCGTCGGCCAGGTGACCTTGCGCATCTCACTGCGCACGTCCGACAGATACTGCCGAGACGTCCGCACCCATTCTCCCGGGCTCCAATCCAAAGGCCTCTCCCCGCTCGATTGGCAGGCGCGGAGGGACTCGAACCCCCAACCCCCGGTTTTGGAGACCGGTGCACTACCAGTTGTGCTACGCGCCTGGATGTTCGCTTCCCAACTCTCCCTGCGGGCTCAGACCAGAATCTCGGATACGACGCCGGCGCCGACGGTACGGCCGCCTTCGCGGATTGCGAAGCGTAGCTCCTTGTCCATCGCGATCGGCGTGATCAGCTCCACCACCATCTCCACATTGTCTCCCGGCATCACCATCTCCGTGCCCTCGGGCAGGGTCGCCACCCCGGTCACGTCCGTCGTCCGGAAGTAGAACTGCGGCCGGTAGCCGTTGAAGAACGGCGTATGCCGTCCCCCTTCGTCCTTGTTCAAAATGTATGCCTGCGCCTTGAACTTCGTGTGCGGCGTGATCGATCCGGGCTTGGCCAGCACCTGGCCCCGCTCCACATCGTCCTTGCTCGTCCCGCGCAGCAAACACCCAATGTTGTCGCCCGCCTGCCCCTG
>CAYGXT010000422.1:0-3284 GCA_964353695.1 uncultured Myxococcaceae bacterium | reverse complement strand
CCGTGGTCATCGAGCCGGAGCCTGAGCCGCTGGGGGATGTCGTCGCGGCGCTGCAGCAGGCCGAGGCCAATGAGGGGGCGGACGAAGCGCCGCTCGGCTCGCCCGTGGCAAAGGCGGCCGCAAGGCCCCCCGTCGAGGGGCCCGCGAAGCTCGAGAAGCCCGCGAAACCCGAGAAGTCCGCGAAGGCCTCGGCGAGGCCGCCCAGAGCTCCCGACGCCCAGGACCTCGCACGCGATGCGCTCGACCGTTCGCGCTACGTCGTCGGCTCGACCGGCACGATCACGTTGCAGCCGGACGAGAGCCTCGCGCAGATTGCGAAGTGGCTGGGCACGACGCCGGAGAAGCTGCGCAGCCTCAACAAGCTCTCCCGCAAGCTGCAGCCCGGGCCTGGGCAGAAGCTCCGTCTCGACTTTGCAAAGGTTTCAAAGAAGACGTTCGAGAAGCAGCGAATCGCCTATCACCAGGATCTGCGCAACGACTTCTTCGACGCCTTCGAGGTCTCGAGCACCGAGCAGCGCGTGGTACGCAAAGGCGACACGCTACGCAGTCTCACGAAGGGAAGACGCCCCGTACCCGCGTGGCTCCTCAACCACTACAACCCCGACGTGAACCTCGGTGCGCTCAAGCCCGGCAACCGCGTCACGATCCCCAAGATCGAGAAGCGCAACTCGTAGGCCCGCACGGCTCTCCAGCTACGTCTGGAAGATCGTCTCGTCAGGGAGCCGGATCGCCGTAAGGCTGCCGCCGAAGGTGGCGCCCGTATCGATTCCGATGCTGAACGGAAGGTTCCAGCGCACCTCGAGATCCGGCGTCGGCGTGTGACCGTAGATGATCGTGCGTCCCAGGCGATGCGGCTGATCCCACGTATCTCGCCGCCAGAGCAGGTCTACGGGCCGTGCGCGGCGAAGCGCGAAGTCGACGTCGCTCTCGGCGAGCTGGGCCGGGGCAAGCCCGGCATGGACGAAGAGGTAATCCCCGTCGAGGTGCCAGAGGCGGAGAGCCCGGAAGAAGTCCTCATGCACCGTCGGCAGCCGGAAGCCTACCGGGCTCGGCTCGTCGCGGTCGAAGTAGCCGTAGCTCGCGAGCGTACGCGCGCCGCCGTTCGCCAAGAAGGCATCGCCCGCGAAGTATGCCCTTCCCTTCCAGCCGAGGAAGTCGAGCAACATCGACTCGTGGTTGCCCATCAGGAACAGGCAGGGAAATTCGGTGGAGAGCTTGATCAGGCGATCCACCACGCCGAAGGCGTCAGGCCCGCGGTCGATATAGTCGCCGGTGAAGACGAAGCGGTCGCCGGAGCGGAGCGGAAGGTGCGCCAGCAGCGCATCGAGCTTCTCGCGCTCCCCATGGATGTCGCCCACCGCGTACAGCAACTGCGCCACCCTCCGCCGACCTTATCGGCCCGAGGCGCTCCTCCCTGATCCTGCTCCCCCGCTCGCTGCGAGCTGTCCACAGGCCGCGTCGATGTCGGCGCCGCGGCTGCGCCGGAGCGTCACAGTCATTCCGCCCCGGGCGAGGATCCCGAGAAAGCGATCCGTCGGCTCCGGCCCGGGCGTGTGGTAGACAGAGCCGGGGTAGGGGTTAACCGGGATCACGTTCAGCTTCGACGGCAGGCCGCGCAGCAGCGCGAGCAACCGCTCGGCGTCCTCCGGCGCGTCGTTTACGCCGGCCAGCAGCGTGTACTCGAAGAAGACCGGCCGCCGCGGCGAGATCGCCTCGAGGCTTCGGAGTTCGCCGAGTAGCGCCGCGAGCGGGAAGTGGCGATTGAGGGGCACCAACTCGTCGCGGAGCTCATCGGTCGTGGCGTGAAGCGAAACCGCGAGGTTCACCGGCGCTGCTTCGAGCAGCGGGCGAATCTGCGGCACGAGACCGGCCGTCGACACCGTGATACGCCGGCCGGCGAGGTCAAAGGCGCGCGGGTGCATCAGGATGCGAATCGCGCGCAGCAATGCCGGCAGGTTGAGCAGCGGCTCGCCCATGCCCATGAAGACCACGTTGGTGATCCTCTCCTCCGGGGCCAGCACCTCGCGCATGCGACAGACCTGATCGACGATCTCCGCCGTCGTGAGATTGCGTGTGAAGCCAAGGGCTCCCGTCGCGCAGAAGGAGCAAGCGAGTGGGCAGCCCACCTGGGTGGAGATACAGAGCGTCGTGCGGTCCTCGTCCGGAATCAGCACCGACTCGATGACGGCGCCGTCGGCTGCCCGCAGCACGGCCTTGCGCGTCCCATCGATCGAGCGCTGGAGAGCCACGGTCTCGAGGGCGCGTGTCTGCCACTGGCCCGCGAGACGTTCCCTGAGGTCGAGCGCCAGGTCGGTCATCGCGTGGAGATCTTCGACACCGCGGGCGTAGAGCCAGGCCAGGATCTGCTCTGCTCGATACGGAGCCACGCCGCTCGCCGCGAGCCGCTCGCGCAGACCCGGCGGATCGAGGTCCTTCAGGTTGGGAAGGGCTTGCGCCATGGAGCAGGGAGCTTATCCGGCGCGTCTGCGGTACTGCCAGAAATGCATCGGACGCCCCTCCGCGCGCCACAGAACCTCGTACGCCGTCGCACGACGGCCGGGGACATCGCGCAGGAAGGGCGCAGGAGCGAAGACATTCTCGAGCAGCGGCTCGCCCGCAAGCGCCGCGTCGATCGATTCGGCGTAGCCTTCATGGTCCGTCGCAACGTGGAGCATGCCGCCCTGCACGAGACGCAGCGCGAGCCCGTGCACCAGAGCGGGCTGGAGCAGCCGGCGGCGGTGATGCCGCTTCTTCGGCCATGGATCCGGGAAGTTGATCCAGAAGGACTTCACCGAGTTCGGGGCGATGAGATCTCGTACGACCCCCTCTCCGGTCGCATCGAGCAGGCGCACGTTGCGGATCTGCGCACGCGCCAGACGCCGCGCCATTTTGAGCACTCGCTTGGCCGAGTATTCGACGCCGACGTGGGGCGTTGCGGGAGCGGCGAGGGCGAGATCCATCAGGAACTCTCCGCGTCCGAAGCCGATCTCCACCACGAGCGGCTGGCGGGGATCCACGTCTTCGCCGAAGAGCGCGGGCCAGCCCTTCGCGCGCACGTCCTCCTCGCTGATCCTCCAGTCCGCGCCGGGGATGTCGTGCTTGAGGGTCCGCGGCACGGCTAGCGCCCACCCGTATCGAGCCAGCCCTCGAGCACGAGGCTGGCAAACGCCCGCAGCCCCGCGAGGCGCGGGAGCCTCGGATACAGATCCACGAGCGCTCGCTCTCCAGTGCCGAGGCCCGCGCGGCGCGCCACCTCGCCGAGAGCCTCGAGCGGACCGCCGAGG
>CAYGXT010000421.1:0-3287 GCA_964353695.1 uncultured Myxococcaceae bacterium | reverse complement strand
GTGAGCCCGATGCGGGCGCCGCGCACCTGTCGTTCTCCGGCCTCGTGCCGGAGCTGCATCACGATCTCGGCGATCTGCGCAAGGCCCGTAGCGCCGATCGGATGCCCACGGCATTCGAGGCCGCCGCTGGGATTGATGGGCCGCGCGCCGCCGAGCGCCGTGGCATGCGACGCGGCATAGGGTCCGCCCTCCCCTTCCTTGCAGAAGCCGAGCGATTCGGTCTGCAACAGCTCGCCGAAGGCGGTCGCATCGTGAACCTCCGCCGTGTCGATATCCTCGGGCCCGAGCCCCGCCATGGCATAGGCGCGCTCGGCTGCGCGCCGGCTCTGGCCACCTTTCTGGCTCGCCGACACCAGCACCGACGCCCGCACGCGTACGGGCCGCGCGCCCGGGAAGCGTGCCAGCGCATCGCCCGCAACCAGAACGGCGGCAGCGGCGCCGTCGCCCAGGGGCGAGCACATGGCGCGCGTGAGGGGGAACGCGATGAGCCGATCCGCCAGCACCTCCTCCACCGTCATGGGGCGGCGGTACTGGGCGTCGGGGTTGAGCGCGCCATGCTGGTGGTTCTTGGCCGCGATCACCGCGAGTTGCTCCTGCGTCGTGCCGTGGCGCTCCATGTGGGCACGGGCGCCACGGGCGTAGAGGTCCATGAAGGGGCTGTGCGAGCCAGCGGCCTCTCCAGCCGCCGGACTCCCGCCCTTCTGGATTTCCCCACGCTTCGCCTCCGCCTCGACCCGGAGCTGCGCGATCATGCGCTGCGTCACCTCGACGTCGGTGCCGGCGAGGAAGCTCTCGAAGCCCTTCTTCCGCGCCTCGGCGTCGGCGTTCTTTGCCACGAACGATTTCTCGGCGCCGATCGCCAGCGCCACGTCGTAGGCGCCGGACGCGATACCAAGGAAGGCGCCATGAAAGGCCGAGGCTCCACCCGCACAGGCGTTCTCGACGGTCATCACCGGGATCTCGTCGAAGCCGAGGGGCGCGAGCGCCACCTGGCCGCGAATGCAGTGCTGGCCGGTCTGCATGCCCCAGCCTGCATTGCTCATCCAGGCCGCCTCGATCTGATCCTGCCGGATCGGGCCGTCACGCAGCAAGTTGCCCATCACGCCCGCAACCAGATCCTTGATGCCCTTCTCGGGGTACTTCCCGAACGGGATCATGCCCACCGCCACGACGAACACGTCTCGCATCCTGCGCTCCTCCGCGGCGTTGCCGCTCTACAGCCGCTCGGCCCCGACCAGGCTCAACAGATCGTTGCAGCCGTCCTCGATCATCGAGGCGCGGGCGTCGCGCAGCAACTTCTCGACCGGATACTCGCGCGCAAGGCCATTGCCGCCGTAGATCTGCACGGCGCCGCTCGCGACTTCGAAAGCCGTGTTGGTAGACGTCACCTTCGAGGCGATCGCGTACTGGAGCTGCGGGCTCGGGCTCACCGTGTTGTGCACGACCACGCGCCGGTTGAGCGAGCGCGCGGCCTCGACCTTGCGGAACATCTCGAACAGACGCGCCTTCACGCTCTGGTGCTGGATGATCGGCACCCCCCCCTGCACGCGCTCCTTCGCATAGGCGATGGCATGCTCGAGTGCCGCACGGGCGAGGCCCACGAAGCAGCTCCCCATCCCACCATTGGCCATGCAGAGCACCCGATCGGCCGCGATCGCGTAGAGTTCGGGCCCGAGCACCATGCAGTGGGCCGGCACCCGCAGGCCGTCGAAGAAGATCTCGCCCTGATTGAGCGCGCGCTGGCCGATCTTATCTAAAGGCTTGCCGCGCGAGACGCCCTTCTCGTCGAGGGGCACCACGAAGACGCCGCTCCCGGTCTTGCCAGTGCCCATGTCCACCGCACAGAACAGAGCAGCCGCCGTGGCGATGTTGCCGTTCGAGACCCAGGCCGCCTTCTGGCCGGTGATGACGAAGGAGTCTCCGTCCTTGCGGGCGATGCAGTTGGTCCGCGTGGACGACGGCGCGCCGAGCTTGTGCTCGAAGTCGATCATGTCGCTGCCGTGGTCGGGCTCGGTGATGGCCCAGCAGCCGACGACTTCCGGCCCGGCGAAGCGTTCGATCAGCTCCTTGTTCCCGGACATCATGGCCATCGTGCGCGGAAAGCCGGCGACGCCGAAGCTGATGGCGAGGCCGGAGTCTCCCCAGCCGAGCTCCTCACTGATCATGGCACCGAGGCGCGCACGACGCGCCGCCTCGAGCGGGCCGGCCGGATCGCGTACCTCCTCGAGCCCGAGCTCGCGGTAGCGCCGGTAGGCCTCCCACAACGGCGAGGCGGGCGCGATCGCGTCGGCCGGGTCGGCCATGCGGTCGAGCTGCGCGCCGATCGGGCGCATCACCTCTGCTGCAAACTTGCGAACGGCATCGAGAATCGCACGCTCCTCGTCGCCGAGATCGAGATCGAGCTCCACCAGACCCATGGCGTCTCCTCCGGAGGACAAACGAGTGATGATCGCGAGGCTGGGCCCCATGATCGACGGAGCCTGGGGCTTCGGCAAGTCGCCCGGCGGGTCGGGGGAGGCGGGCTCCCGCCTGGGATGCCTACGACTGGATCACGAGCTTCGAGAGGCTGGTCTTGCGCAGATTCGTGCGCTGGATGGTCCGCACCAGCTCGGCCACCTTTTCGGTGTCGGTCTCGAACGGGTTGTTGCAGATCACGCGCACGTTGAGCAGGTTTCCAAGACGGATGTTCGACCAGTCGAGGTCGTACTGGATCGAGTTCTGACGTGCGAGCTTGATGAACTCGCCGCGCATCTTGGCGCGCGTGTCCGGCGGGGGCTCGGTCTTGGCCTTTAGGACCTCGTCGTCTTCGAGCACGCGCTCCACGGCGCCCCTGCGCTCGAGCAGCGAGTAGAGCCCCCGGTCCAGCCGGATGTCGTGGTACTGCAGGTCGAGCATGAAGACCCGCGGATCGCTCCAGGTCGTGCCACGCTTCTCGAGATAGCTCTCGATCATGCGGCGCTTGATCACCCAGTCGACCTCGCGCGCAAGCCGATTCGGATCGTCGTCCAGGCAGTCGAGGACGTACTGCCACTTGCCGACGATGTCCTTGAGCTGGTCGCTCACGGGGTATTGCTCGATGTACTTCTGCGCCATCTCGCAGTACTCGCGCTGAATCTCGATCGGCGAGTACTCGCGCCCATTGTCGAGGCGCAGCCGCCGCTTGCAGCTGACGTCGTAGCTGATGTCCTTGATGGCCTTCACGGGGTTGCGGAGCGTGAAGTCCTTGTTGATGTAGTTGTCCTCGATCATCTGGAGCCCGATGGCGCAGGTGCCGACCTTCAGGAGGT
>CAYGXT010000420.1:0-3297 GCA_964353695.1 uncultured Myxococcaceae bacterium | reverse complement strand
CGAGGTAGGCCTCCTTCAGCTCCTTCGTCTGGGCCTGGCTGGCGCCGCGGTTCCACGCGAGCTCTTCCTGGCTGAAGTTCTGCTGGAAGGGATCGCTGCCGCCGTCGCGCAGGTAGCGCGCGTACTGCGGGCTCGGATAGAACAGCCCCTGGGCCTGATCGACCGGGCCGGCTCCGGGGGCGAAGTTCGGTGCGGGCCGGTAGGGGAGAGCGTTGCCGCCGGGGAGGCCCGTGATCGGGTTGACGTCCTGGGTTCGGAAGGGATTGACACGGTCGGCCAGCGTTGCCTGGGGATCGATGTCGTCCTTGGGATCCCAGGGCATCCTCTGGGTCCCGCTCAGCTCCTCCGTACCTCGTACGCCGCGCAGGGCGAAGCCGTAGTTCAGATAACGCTGGAACGTGTAGAAGGCGGGCAGGTATTCTCGGTCGTTCACGACCGCACGCACGTTGAAGAGCGTGTCGATGGACGGGATCTGATTGAAACCGCGCATTGGGATCGACAGCCCCGGCAGTATTGGAACGACCGCGCTTCCGGTCACGGGAGGTGGAGCTGGGGGGTAGACCTGGAGCGTCTTGATGTTGCCTCCGGGCTGTCGGAAGAAAGGAGTCCGGCCCTGCTGCTCCCCGGCAAAGCCCATGTTCTTTGCGCCCGCGAGCCGCGCGGGAAGCGCCTCGGACCGGTCGCCGAAGATGTTGGCGCTGCCGGCAATGCCGCACGCGCGCGTCCAGGTGCAGTCGTAGCGGACTTCGGCGCGGACGAAGCCGGTCAGCGAATCGACCGGGCCGAAGCCGTCGGGCGCGATGTTGAGATCCATCTCGAGATTCAGCACGTGGTACCACTGCGTGAGGTCCAGGTGCGCGTTCAGGTCGTCGGAGATGGTCCGGATCTGCTCCTCGAAGGCGCCGTGGAGCTCGATCTTCTGCTCGAAGAAATCGAGCCCTTGCGCGGCGGGAGCCAGCAGCCACGACAATCCGGCACAGAAGAGAGCGAAGAGCCGACCGCTCGAAGACGCACACATCCCTAGGTCTCGCTTCTAGGCGCGGCCTCCCCAGTGCGCTGGTAATAGCCCATTCGAGGAGCGGATACAGCAGGTATTGCCGGTCGGCTGCCGGGTCTCCTGGGCTCTGTTCTCTGGCTCATGCCCCGAGGCGAAGCGTCACATCGGGTTCTCGTAGAAGACATAGGGGGTCGAGTAGTCGCTGACCTCGAAGTAGACCTTCTTCTCGCCTGGGTCCGCCACGTAGTTCTGGTTCTCGTCCAGAACCCCGTAGCCGTAACGATACGGGCGTGGCGACTTATCCTGCGTGCCGTACGCCGTGCTGAGCTTGTCGACCTTGATGAAACGTTTGGCCAGCTTATCCCCGGCGTAGACGTCGAGGACGCCGTCGGTGCCGGTCCAGTTCTGGACCGCGCGGCCCAGCTCGTTCTGGGTCTCCTGGGTGCAGGCGAGGCCGGCGAGCGCCAAGGCGGCGAACAGGGAGAGGCGGATGCTCTGGGGGGACATGGACCTCCTTCAGGCCGGGCCGTCCGCGAGAGAGCGGCGGCGGCTGCCCGCCGGAGGCTGGCACGAAGGCGTCACGGGGTCGAGCGGTGGACGCTACCCTTGCGCCGCGCGTGCCTCTTGCGCGCGGGAGGCGAGTGGAACAAGTGGGCCTGACCGAGCCGGGACGGATCGCGGCGAGAATCCTGGTGACCGTGGTGCTCGCGGCGGGAGGTGCGCGCGCGGAAGAGGCGACGAAGGGCGTGGAACTCCGGCTGCTGACGGCGGTGGGCCGCGCGGAGACCGAGGTCCAGCCCGACCGCGCCGTCCTGCGGATGACGGTCCGTGCCGACGGGAAGAGCGCGGGCGAGGCCGGGAAGACGGTGGCGGCAAGGAGTGGCAAGGCGCTGGAGGCGCTGCGCGGCAAGCTTGGCCCCGGCGACCGGGCCGAGACGGCCGACACGAGCATCCGGCCGATCTACGTCTACGAACGGGGCAAGCCACCGCGCATTACCGGCTACGCCGCCGAGCACCATCTGCGCGCCGTAACCGCGCGCATCCAGGAAGTCGGCGCGCTGCTGGATGCCCTGACCGCGTCCGCCGACATCTCGATCGATTCGGTTCAGTTCGAGCTGGCCGATCCCGCGCCGGCGCAGGCGAACGCACTCCGGCTGGCAGCCGGGGACGCGCGCTCGAGGGCGCGCGCCATGGCCGAGGGCCTGGGCCTCACCCTCGGCCCAGTCCATGCGGCACGCGAGCTAGGCATGCCGCCGCCGCGGCAGCAACGGGATGTCCAGATGAAGGCCATGTCCGCGGGGCCGGCGGAGACCGAGGTCCTTCCGCCGCAGCTTCGCGTCCAGGGTGAGGTCGAGGTGAGCTTCGAGCTCGCGCCCGGGCCGCGATCGTGAGCGAGGGCCGTCCGGCCCCGGGCCGGGCGGCGGAAGCCTCCGCGGCTTTGCCTCTGCCCCTCTCCTTGTTCGCCGTCACGGCGCCGGGGCTGGAGTCCGTTGCGGCAGCGGAGCTGCAGGCTCTCGGCATCATGCGCCTGCGTCTGACACACGGTGGTGTCGAGTTCGAGGGAACCTGGGAGGATCTCGGACGGGCGAACCTCGAGCTGCGCAGCGTGGGCCGCGTTCTGCTTCGCGTCGGGAGCTTTCGCGCCGCGGGCTTCGAGGAGCTGCGCCGCCGCGCGAGCCGCCTGCCGTGGGAGCGCTTCCTTGCTCCCGGCGATGCCCTCTCGCTCCGCGTGGCTTGTCATAAGTCGAGGCTCTACCACTCGGGCGGCGTCGCCGAGCGCGTGGTGCAGGCGGCGCAGCTGCGGCTCGGCTTCGCACCCGCCCATGCGCCCGCTCCGGGCGACGACGCCGAGCCGGCGGCAATCTGCGTCTCGGAGCCGCTGCCCCGGGCGCAGCTCGTGCTGGTCCGCCTCGACCACGACCAATGCACCGTGAGCGTGGACACCTCGGGCGAGATGCTGCATCGGCGCGGCTATCGAGAGGCCACGGGCAGGGCTCCTCTGCGCGAGACCCTCGCCGCGGCGCTGCTGCTGGCCTCTGGCTGGGATGCGCGTACCCCACTGCTCGACCCCTTCTGCGGGGCCGGGACCATCGCCATCGAAGCGGCGCTGCTGGCGCGACGGCGGGCGCCGGGGCGCGAGCGTCGTTTCGCCTTCATGGACTGGAGAAGCTTTGACGCCGCAGGCTACGAGAAGCTTCTGGCGCAAGCCGACACGCGCGCCGAAGCGGCGCCGCCTCCGCCCTACATCGGCGCTTCGGACCGCGATGCGGGAGCGCTGGCAGCCGCGGCGGCGAACGCCG
>CAYGXT010000419.1:0-3328 GCA_964353695.1 uncultured Myxococcaceae bacterium | reverse complement strand
AGTGCAGCGCCTTCGGGAGTGTCGTTATAATTTAGCCTTAACAACCTCTGGACAACGGCCGGTGCCGCGATCGCGGGGGCCGGGGCAGTCGCCGGAGCGGGGGCCGGGGAGATTTCACGCTCCGGCATCCCCCGCCAGATCAGAACAGCAAGGGCCAGCGCAACAGCCCCGGGCAACGCAAGAGTGAGTGCACGCACCAGCGATCTCCCGGGCGGAAAGGTATCGCGCCCCGGATCTGGGGCGCGATCGAGCGAAACTCCAACTCGCCTGGGGTCGCCCGGCGTAGAATGTCGGGCCCGGTCCCTGCATCGGGGGGTGCACGAATCCGGAGGCCGCCTTCGTGCGTCCAACTGGCAGGGGACCGAGGCAGGGGAATGCCGTGACGTCGCCTTCACGCCCGGAAGGCCAGCCGATGCATGCGCTCGCTGATGCCGAGATCGACGCCCTCTGGATGGGGGGCGAGGCCGAGGCTCTCGGAGAGCTGCACCGCCGCTATCGCAGCCGTCTCGAGGCCGTGGCCTATCGCATCCTCCGCGACAGGGCAGACGCCGAGGACGTGGTGCAGCGCATTTTTCTGGCGCTGCCGCGGATCGAGTTCCAGGGTCGGGCGAGCCTCTGGACCTATCTCTACCGGGCTGCCTGGAACGGCGCGCTCAACGTGCTGCGCGCGAAGCGGCGGCGCGAGACGGTGGATGCCGAAGCTCTCGGCCTCGCACTTGGCCTCAATCTCGAAGAAGCGGCTGGGCCCGAGGCGATCGTCCTCGAGGGGCAGATCCTCGGCGCAGTCGCGCGAGCGCTGATCTCCGTGAAGCCCCAGCACCGGCGCGCGCTCACGCTGAGGATCGTCTGGGACCTCTCCAACAGCGAGATTGCCGAGCGCGAGGGCGTGCCCCTCGCCACGGTAGGCACCTGGCTACGCCGCGGACGCGAGGAGCTCCGGCAGGGGCTTGGGCCGCTGCTCCGCGATCTCGACCGGGAGGACGGATGAACCACTTCCGCGCCCGGCGCTTGCTGGCGGCCCTGCCGGACGGGACCCTTCCTGCCCAGGCGCAGGCAAAGGTGCAGGCCCATGCGGCAGGCTGTGAGCGCTGCCGGCGCCTGCTCGCCGAGTACGAGAGCATGAACCGCTTGCTGCGCTCGCTTCCCGCGGCCCTGGTCCCGCCCTCGCCCTCTGCCGAGGCGGAGGGCGCCCTCGAGCTGTTGGCCCGCTGGGTTGGCCCGGCCAGGGTGCCTTGGTTCGAGCGCCTCCCGATCCACCCCATCGGGGCCCTGGCGACGGCGCTGGCTCTCTTTCTGGGCGTTTTCCTGCTTACTCCGCCCTTCGAGATCCAGACGGCCGAGCCCTTCAACGTTGTTGTGGTGGCATCCGCCCAGCCAGGGAGGCCCGAGCGGCCCCGGCGGCTAGCGATCCCGATGGATCCTGCCTTTCGGGACCACACCGCCGAGAACTTTCTCATCCCCGTAGCGATGCGTTAGCCCCACAGGCCCGGGGCCGCCCCTTAGATTGGGCCTGCCTCCGGTGGAAAGAGCCCCTCGCAGAGCGTTACCATGGGGGCGTTCCCGATCTCGCTCCGGTTTCGCTCCGTTTCAATCTCGTTTCGAACTCGTTCGTTCACCGATCGCCCTCGACGGCCGAACCATTCGTGGAGGCAGGACGCATGACTCGCATCCGCGCAGCCCGACAGGCCCTCGGATGGACGCAGGACGAGCTTGCCGAGAAGGCAGGCGTCTCGCCGCGAACGATCCACGCAGTCGAGCAGGGTCGCCCCTGCCGCCAAGCGACGAAGCGCTGCATCCTCTCGGCACTCGGCGTGCCGTGGGAGCTGCGCGACGAATACTTCACGAAGGCACGCCCCTCGAGGCGCATTCCCCTGGAAGCTGCGAAGACCGCCTAGGCGATCCGGGCTCGAAGCTGCTCGGCGCGCTTCAGCGCCTCTTCGACCGCGCGCGCCATGAAGTCGGAGAGCTGCTGCGTCGCATCGTCGGCACGCCGCGCCGCAGTCGCAAGAGCCTCCACGCGTACGCGCTCGCCCTCCACCCAGTCTTCGAACTCCGCCCACGCCTCGCGCAACACTGGCGTGTGTCGCTCGAGATCCTTCTCGGCGGCCGCCTCGAGCCGCTGGAAGGTCCACCAGGCCGAGCCTTCCGACGGCGCTGAGCCTCCGCATGCAAGCGCCGGCGGGATCACGCCATCCAGATAGACCGGGATGAATACGCTCGTGCAGGGCGTCGCGAAGGAGATCCAGACCGGCCATGGCGCCGCGCGATCGCGCGGGAGCGGCGCCACCAGGCTCGCCGTCGTCGGCCCCATCACGAAGTTGTGGGAGCAGACCGTGAAGAAGCGCTCCTCGTCCGGCGTGGCGCCCGGGCGTAGCACTGGCCCGCCATCCATGTGATCGCGCAGCGCAAACTGCATCGACGCGACGTCCACGCGGCCCTGCTCGCGCAGCAGCATCTCCCGCATACGCCGCAAGCGCCCGTCCGAGAGGCGACCCGGAACGCCCGTGTTGCGGTAGGCCGCGGCCACGTCGAGGCGGCTCGCGCTCGTCCACCAGCCCGACGCGCGCGCGAAGCTATCGAGATCGCGGGAGCCGATCTCCCAGTCGCTGCCGAGCGAGATGTGATTCGAGATTGCGTCGAGCTTCACGCGCCGCGCCGCCCAGTGCCGGCCCGACGTCTGCAGCAGCCAGGCCTCGTCCGGATCCGCCAGTAGAAAGCCGTTGTGATAGCCCGAACCGTCCGGTGCAAGGGCCGGACCGCCCTGCCCGTGTGTCTCGAGCAGCGTCGCCATCAGCTCGAGGGCCTCGCGGGCGGTGCGCCCGCGTTCGAGGCCAAGGCGCACCAGATCCATTCCGATCAGGCCGAGCCTCTCCTCGACCGGCTCCTTCGAGAAGACCGTCTCGTTGCCGATCGCCACCGCGTGCTCGTTGACCCCGTGCTCGAAGCCGAAGACCCACCAGGGCGAGTGGCCCATCACGCGGTAGGTCTCCGCCACCTGAGGGATCTCGATGTGGGTGCAGCGAACCGTCGATCCCGGCGGATGCATGGCCGCCGGGAACTGAACGAAGGGCTGGCATTCAAGGGCCTTGCGATCGCTGTTCTTGGCAAAGACAGTGGCGCCGTCGGCCGTCGCCGGCCCGACCGCAACGAGGCAGTCGCACATTGGGAGAAGACTAACACCGCCGGGGCCGACCGTGCTCCCCGGCCCGGCGCTGGCGGCCCAGAGGGGCGTCCGGTATCCAAAGGGCCACACGGCCCTGCCCGGGCCGACCTGCTTCCTCTCGCGCGCCGGTAGCTCAGCTGGATAGAGCATCAGGCTTCGAACCTG
>CAYGXT010000418.1:1372-3331 GCA_964353695.1 uncultured Myxococcaceae bacterium | reverse complement strand
ACAATATTACTTGAGGGGATATTGTCCGACAACGCGCAAACCCTGATCCAACAATCGATCACGGGTAGGCGAGGCGTCTCGGGGCGACGGCGAAGCAAAGCTCGAGGCGGCCAGCGGGCCGGACCAGTCGAGCCGGGTGTCTCACGTACATTGGCGCGGAGGTCTAGCCTAGACCCTCAGCTCTCCCGATAAGAACGCACTGCCTCGATGACCTCGCCCTGCTCCGAGTCAGTCAGGCAGGTGTAGAACGGCAGGCGAACAAGCCGACCGGACACGTTCTCGGTCACAGGACAGTCCCCATCCTTTCCACCGAACCGTCTGCCCATGTCCGACTGGTGCAGAGGGAGGTAGTGGAATACCGCGAGGATGCCCCGCTCCTCGAGATGTGAGAGCAGCCCGTCTCGCTGCGCTCCGTCCCCCATCAACAGGTAGAACATGTGGTATGCCTGTCGGCAGTGCTCGGGGACGACAGGAAGCGATACCCCCGACTTCCCCGCCCAGCCCTCGAGTTCGCGCACGTAGCGCTCCCAGAGGGTCCGACGCCGCGCCTGGATCGTCTCGCGGGCTTCGAGCTGCGCCAGCAGGAACGCGGACAGCAGGTCCGAGGGCAGCCAGCTGGAGCCGTAATCGACCCAGGTGTACTTGTGCACCAGTCCGCGCAAGAAGCGGCTACGGTTCGTGCCCTTCTCGCGCAAGATCTCGGCCCGTTCGATCAGGCGTGCGTCATGGATGAGGAGTGCTCCCCCCTCCCCGCAGGTAAAGTTCTTGGTCTCGTGGAAGCTCTGCGTACCCAACGCGCCCAGCGTGCCCAACCAGCGGTCCTTGTACTTCGCGAACAATCCGTGCGCATTGTCCTCGATCACGGGCACGCCGTACCTGTTGCCGATGTCGAGTAGCGCGTCCATCTCGCAGGCGACCCCCGCGTAATGCAACGCCACGATGGCCTTGGTGCGCGGCGTGATCTTCTCCTCGACTAGAGCCTCATCGAGATTGAGCGTGTCCGGTCGCACGTCCACGAAGATGGGCTTTGCACCGTGCAGCGCGAACGCCAACGCCGTGGTGACGAAGGCGAAGGAGGGAACGATCACCTCGTCTCCCGGCTGCAGGTTGATCAGGAGGGCGCACATCTCCAGCGCGTGCGTGCAGCTGGTCGTGAGCAGCGCCTTGTCGACACCCAGCTCCCGCTCGAGCAGCGTGTGGCACTGCTTCGTGAAATGCCCATCTCCCGAGATATGGCCGCGCTCGATCGCCTCCATCATGTAGCGCTTCTCGTTGCCGGCCAGGGAGGGCTTGTTGAACGGGATGCGGTAGGAGGTCACGGTTCGTTCTCGATCCAGAGGTGGTGCCATAGCTGCACGCACGAGGTGAGAAAGCCGCGTGACTGGTAAAGGCGCAGCGCGGCCAGGTTTGTCCCTTGAGTGACCACGCTGATGCGCTCGACCCCGCGCGCAGCGAACCAGCTCATGCCCGCGTCGAGAAGCTCGCCGCCGAACCCTTTCCCCTGGGCTTGCTGGCTGACCGCTACGAGGCCGATCTCGCCGGACTCCTCCGCTCGCAGATGACAGGAGAGGTATCCGGCCGGGATGCCGTCATCGTCGACGGTTAGCACGAGGTCGCTCCAGCCCCGGACGCTCTTCTCGATCCAGGTCGAATACAGCTCGGCGGAGCGGTCGCGCGGAAAACGTCGGTCCGCGAAGAAGCGAGAAGCAGTGTGGCTCAAAGCCGCAAGGGAGCGGAGATCGGGCACGTCGGTCTCGCGTGCTGCGCGCACTCGATCTGGGCTCGGTCGGTATGCGGATCGAACCTCGGGCGCACAGGCGAGGGTGAGCCGGATGTCGACGAACCGGAAGCCCACCTGCTCGGCCGCTTGGACGCGGCCCACATCGGTCGCGTCGGAGAGGAGATAGACGCAGTCGATACGCTGCTCGCGGGCTTGCTCCATGAGGCGCGCGATCGCTC
>CAYGXT010000418.1:0-1272 GCA_964353695.1 uncultured Myxococcaceae bacterium | reverse complement strand
TAGACGCAGTCGATACGCTGCTCGCGGGCTTGCTCCATGAGGCGCGCGATCGCTCCGGTCTCGAGCGGGGCGGCGTTCACCGCTGCGATGCGTAGACCGAAGAACTCGGTGTCCCAGGGCAACAGACGGATCGGCGATGTCGCCGGCCAGGTCATACGCCGTCCGCATCGGCCACCGCACGTACGGTGTAGGTCGGTCGGTCCATCATCCGAAAGTGCATCCTCGCAAGATATTCGCCGATGATGCCCAGGGCGAAGAGCTGCGCTCCCGACAGGATCGCGACGAGCGAGGCCAGAAAGGTGAAGCCTTGCACCGGGCTGCCATGGAGCAGCTTCAGCTGCAGAACCCAGACCAGCGCTCCGAGGCCGAACATCGTGAAAACAAAGCCGATTCCGCTCGCCACGCGAAGCGGTGCGACGCTGAAGCCGGTGACCATGTTGAGGGCGTGCGTCATCAGCATCGACATCGTGTAGTTGGACGTACCGATCGTTCGAGGCTCGTGGCGCACGACGACGGCAGAGAAGCGTGTCGTGGCCCAGGTGAGCAGGACGTCGATCGAGACGTACTGACCCTTGTAGTCGGCGAACGCCGCACGCAGATCTCTGCGTATCAGGCGAAGGGCGCTCACCTGGCGCGCCGTGTCGGCGCCCATCGACTTCTGCAGCGCCAGCTTGGTCATGCGTGAGGCGAGGCCGCGGAGGAAGCCGTGTGGCTCCTGCGCAGGCGTTCCGTAGACGACGTCGAAGCCTCGCGCGAATTCCTTCAGCAGCTTCGGCACTTCCTCGGGCGGATGCTGCAGGTCGTCGTCCATGGTCAAGACCAGGTCGAAACGCGCGACGCGGAGGCCACAGAGCAGCGCGTTGTGCTGGCCATAGTTGCGCATGAGGTCGAAGCCGCGGATCCAAGGATGCTGCTGCGCGAGCTCCTGCACGACGCGCCAGCTCCCGTCGCGGCTGCCGTCGTTCACCAGGATCAGCTCGAACTCTCGCGCGTGCTCGCGCAATACCGGCTCGAGCCGCGCCGCGAGCGCACGCAGCGACCCCTCGCTGTTGTAGACCGGTACGACCACGGAGAGGTCGGGACGCGGAGTGTTCATGAAGCCCCTCAAGGTAGCCCTGACGTCACCGGCGGGCGAGTTCGCGAGCGAGTCCTGACCGGGGACGACGGCTGTTCCGACCCGCAATGCATCGGCGGCTCGCTCCGCAATCTTCAGTGGCGCATATCCTTTCCCGTCCTCGTCGTCCGGGCAGGCAGCGAGCGCCTAGTGGGCCC
>CAYGXT010000417.1:0-3359 GCA_964353695.1 uncultured Myxococcaceae bacterium | reverse complement strand
GCCAGGTCGCGGTTCGGCCAGCCTCCCTCGTCCTCGAGGGCCTGCGGCAGGTCCCAGTGGTAGAGCGTGGGGAAGGGCCGAATCCCGGCCGCCAGCAACGCATCGACGAAGCGGCTGTAATGCTCGATGCCCTTCGCATTCGGGGCGCCCCTCCCGCTGGCCTGGATGCGAGGCCAGGCGATCGAGAAGCGGTAGCTGGTGTGGCCGAGCGCCTGCATGAGCGCGATGTCCTCGCGCCAGCGCCGGTAGGAATCGCAGGCCACGTCGCCGGTCTCGCCGGTCCGGATCGTGCCGGGCGTATGGGAGAAGCGATCCCAGATCGACTCGCCCTTGCCGTCGGCGTCCCAGCCGCCTTCGATCTGATAGGACGCCGTGGCGGTGCCCCAATGAAAGCCCTCGGGAAAGCTCGCGCGCGACATTTCAGTGGCCTCCGCGGAGCGATTCGAGGAGTGCTCCGGATGGGTTGCGGCAGGAACCCTCGCACTGACTCCGATGCCGCGCCATCGGCTTGAGGATCAGAGCCCGTCGGGCGGTGGCCCGGGAGGCGGTGGAGGCCAGGGCGGACCGCCGTGCCCGCGCTCTCGCCGCCGCTCCTCGTGGATGCGCACGAGTTCCTGCCGCTGCTCGGGTGTGAGCAGCCCACGGATACGGAGCATGCTCCGCAGGCGGAGCTTGTTCAGCTCCGTCTCGATGACGCCGATGCGATCGGCCTGGCGCAGTACGCCGTCGAGGTCGGGCGCCTCCTGATCGAGCAGCTTCCGCATCTCGTCGTGAAGGGTCTGCAGGCCCGCCTCGACGTCGCGGCTCTCCTCTCGCGCCGCATCCGCGATGCCGCGGATCTCCGTGCGTGTTCGCTCGTCGAGGCCGAGCCTCCCGGCGTGGCGCTCGAGTACGTCCTCGAACGGCGGCGGGTGTCGCCACGGTCCGTGGCCGTTTCCGGGCGGCGGCCCCCACGCTCCGGGCGGCTGTGCGTTCGCGACACCCATTGGTGTCGATGCCATGATTGCTGCGAGCAGCAGAGCCTTCGTTAGGCGTGCCCGATTCCTTCGCTGCATGATCGTCTGGACCTCCCGCTAGCTGCCGAGAAACACGCCCGCGATGGCCTCGTAGTCCGGGGGCAGCGCATCGCTGCGAGTCGTCTCGGAATCGAGGGCGAGGGCGAGGATGGCCGCCTCCTGCGCCGACGCGGCGGCGGAGAAAGTCTGCTCCGATGCGGGGGCCGACGCGTGGGTCATCGCATCCATCTGCGTCCGGTCGGGCATCACGCGCAGCGCGAGGACCAGAGCGGCGGCGGTCGCGATCATCACGAAGCCCCGCAGAATACGCCCCCGACGGGGCTCGTTGCGCAGCCGCGCCTCGAGCGCTGCGGAAAACGCGGCGCGCTGAGTGGGCGTCTGCGGCGGCGGCGCGTAGATCTCGGCCACGCGTCGGACAAAGGCGAGCTCGTCGCGCTCTTCACTCATGATGCGGTGGTCTCCTGTTTGGGATCGAGGTCTTTGAGATTCGCCCGGAGCGCCAGCAGCGCGCGGTGGAGGTGCGACTTGATCGTGCCGGTGGCGCGGCCCGTGATGGCCGCCGCCTCGGTCGCGCTGAAGCCCTCGAGATGGACCAGGAGAAAGGCCTCCCGCTGCCCGCGTGGGAGCCGATCGAGCGCTCGCCCGATGCTACGTCGCAAGGCGGGATCGCCCGCTGCGTCCGGCCGGGGATCCGGCACCTGCTCGGGCATCTCGGCAGATAAACGCTGCCTTACCCAGCGCCAACGCCGGTGTCGCCAGGCTTCGTTCACGAGAATCCGGTAGAACCAGGTCGACATCTGCGCTTCTCCGCGGAAGCCGCCGAGTGCGCGATACGCGCGCACGAAGGCATCCTGCGCCACCTCCTCGGCCTCGATGCCCTCTGCGCCGACGAGCCGCCAGGCGAGACCGATCGCCCGATCGCGATGCATCGCGACGAACGCCTCGAACTCCCGCGCACGAGCGTCGTCCAATCCGATCCTCTCCTGCGCCAGGCGACCCACACTGCCGGAGATGCCAGACATGCCGGACACGGTACCGCTCCCGGGCGGAGGCTACGGCCTGGGACCATGCGGCGGGCCCGCTGCGTCCGGCGGCCCCCATGGGCCGGGTCGCCGCTTCGGCGAGAGGGCCTTCCACTGCTCCGGCGTCACGAGGCCGCGGATCTGCAGCAGCGTCCTCAGCTCGAGCTTATGAAGCTGGGTCTCGAGGGCGCCCACGGTGTCGGCCTGCGCCATCACGACATCGGCGCTGGCGCCGTCCTGATCGAGAAGGGACCCCATCTGTTGCTGCGCCGCACCGAGCGACGCTTCGATCGAGCGCCGCTCCGCCCGCGCCTGGTCGATCTGCTCGTACACCACCTTCGTGGTCTCGGGCGCAAGTCCGGCGCGCGACACCTGCCGCTCCAGATGCTCGAGCGGGAATCCGCCGCCGCAGCCGAAGCCCGGCGGCTGCGCCAGTGCCGCCCCCCCGCCCGCTAGCCCCACTGCCATGAATGCCGCCACGGTCACCAGACGACTGCCGAAAATACTCATTCCGGTCCCCCTGTTGCTGGGTCTCGCGAGGTTCGACACGCGAGGCCCGCAATCGGGTTACAGAGGAACCCTGCGAGCCGCGACCGCGGTATGGGTTGTCGCCGCCGGTCTAGAGCTGATCGCGGATGCGACCGAGAATCTCGTGCAAGCGCTTGGTGTAGGTCCGTGCCACGGCGAAGGCGAGCCGCTGAGCCAGCCAGGGCCGGGTCTTCTCCAGGTAGCCGAAGGCGTCGCGGTCGATCTCGAGCAGGCGGCAGTGGCTTTCTGCTACGGCCGACTCGGGATGCGAGGCGTCGCCCACGAGCGGCATGCCGCCGAAAACCTGTCCGGGCTGCAGCCGCGCAAGAGTGACTTCTCGAGTGCCCCGTGTCCGAGCCTGGAGAGTGACTTCCCCGCGCGCGATGACGAAGATGGAGTCCTCGCCGGGCTGGGCCGTGTCCTGACGGTAGATGAAGCGGCCGGCCGTCACGTCGCAGAAGCGCGTGATCTGGGCCAGGCCGAGAATCTCCTCGAGGGCGAAGTCTCGAAGTTCCGACTCCGCGTACAGGAAGCGTGCGAGCGTGCGACCGCTCTCGAGCACGAAATTCGTGAGGGCCTCGACGGCCTCGGGCGAAGGAGAGGGGAAGGTGATGCCCGAGAGAATGGCGTCGTTGCCGGTAGCATCGACCTGCCAGCAGCCTTCGGCCTCCACGGTGAGATGGCCAGAGGGAAGGCCGATCACGACACGCCGCACGGACTTCATCGCGAACGGCGAGGGCGTCGCGATGCACATCCCGCCGACCCCGATGTCCCGGGAGCGTGCGAGAAGGGG
>CAYGXT010000416.1:0-3364 GCA_964353695.1 uncultured Myxococcaceae bacterium | reverse complement strand
GAAGCGCGCCACGCTCTCCGCGATGGTCGGGCCGATGCCCGGCACGGCCTCGAGCTCTTCCTGCGAGGCCTCCTGCAGCGCGCCGATGTCTCCGAAGTGCGAGGCGAGCAGATCTGCCACGCCTGTGCCCACGTGCCGGATGCCGAGACCGAGGAGCACGTGTGGGAGCGTTGTCTGCTTTGCGCGCGTGATGGCCGCCTCGAGGTTCGCGGCCGACTTTTCGCCCATGCGCTCGAGGCCCGCGAGGGTCGCTGCCTCGAGCTCGAACACGTCCGAGGGTCGCTTCACGATCCCCTGGTCGACAAGCTGATCCACGATCTTCTCGCCGAGGCCGTCGATGTCGAGGGCCTGGCGACTCGCAAAGTGCAGCACGTTGTTCTTGAGCTGGGCAGGGCAGTCAATATTCGGGCAGCGCGTCACGGCCTCGCCCTCGAGACGTACGGTCGCGGCCTGGCAGACCGGGCACTGCTTCGGCAGGTGAAACGAACGTGTGTGCGCAGGCCGCTTCGTCTTGAGCACCTCGACGATCTGAGGGATCACGTCGCCGGCGCGCTGCACCACGACGCTGTCGCCTACGCGCACGTCCTTGCGCTCGACCTCGTCCTGGTTGTGGAGCGAAGCGCTCGAGACGCTGACTCCGCCCACCTGCACCGGACGCAGCTTCGCCACGGGCGTGAGTGCGCCCGTGCGGCCCACCTGCACCTCGATCCCCTCCACCACGGTCGTGGCCTGTTGCGGCGGAAACTTGAAGGCGATGGCCCAGCGCGGCGAGCGCGGCAGCTCGCCGATCTCCGCCTGCAGGTCGAGGCGGTCCACCTTGAAGACCGTGCCGTCGACCTCGATCGCAAGCCGCTCGCGGAGCTCGAGCATGCGTGTGTGGTAGGCGATGGCCGCCTCCACGTCTGCGCAGGCCGCGCACTCGCGGCTGACCGTGAAGCCCCATGCGGCGAGCTGCTCGAGGGCTCCCATCTGCGTGCGTACAACAGCCGGCAGGCCCTCGGCGATGGCGTAGGCCCGATACTCGAGAGCGCCGAGCCGGCGGCGGTCGATGTCGTGGATCTGGCGCAGCGCGCCGGCCGCGGCATTGCGGGGGTTCGCGAAGGGCTCCTCGTCGCGTGCGAGCCGGGCCTGGTTGAGGCGCCGGAAGGCAGCAAGAGGCAGCACGACCTCGCCGCGCACTGAGACGCGTCCACGCTGCGACGCCTTCCCGCCCGCGAGCTCGAGGGGGATGTTCCAGACCTGCCTAAGATTTGCCGTGACGTCCTCGCCCGTTCGGCCATCCCCGCGGGTGGAGCCGACCTCGAGGACGCCGTTCTCGTAGACCAACTCGACTCCTGCGCCGTCCAGTTTTGGCTCCCCGGCGTAGGCCACGGGCTCGTCGCTGCCAAGGACGCGGCGCACGCGCTCGTCGAAGGCCCGCATCTCGGCCTCGTCCATGGCGTTCTCGAGCGAGAGCATGGAGATCCGGCGCTGTACGGGCCGGAAGCCGCTGGCTGGGGGAGCACCCACCCGCTGAGTGGGTGAGTCGGAACGCCTCAGCTCCGGATGCCGATTCTCGAGCCCCTGGAGCTCCCGAAGCATCTGATCGTAGGCGGCGTCAGGGATCTCGGGCCGGTCTTCCAGGTAGTAAAGCCGGTTATGCCGGTTCAGGGCATCCACGAGATCGGCCATCTGCGCCTCGGCGCGGCGGCGCCCGTCTCGGCTCTCGCTCAAGCGTCGTTCCTCCAGGGACGCACCGGGTCGGTAAAGACACTTACCAGAGCAGGCGATGAGAGGGGGTCGGGCTTGGCTTCGATAAGGCTCGACGCACGATACCACGCGTCCGGGGCTGCTCGGACGCAGGCGGCGGCGCCCGGAGGGGCATTGGTGCAGCGGATCGCGCACGAGGTCCGGGCTCTGCCCGGGGAGCCGGCGTTGCGCCGGGTGGGCGACGCCCTCTCGGAGGCGCTGGTGGGCACTCGTGCGGGCCGCATCGTCTGGGCCACGGCGCGCCTGGCCGAGATGATCGGCGAGCATGACGTCACGGGCTTTCTGGGGATGCCCTTCGAAGCGCTCTTCGAGGACGTGGGCGAAGGCCTGCCCGCCGGTGAGCAAGCCCACGCCATCGAGTGCGTGCTCCGCCGCGGCGACGGCGCTGAGGTACACGTCAGCGTGCGCCGCCTCTGCCGCGGCGAAGACGAGGGGCTCGATCGGGTCTGGCTGCTGGAGGACGTGAGCCGCCTGCGCCTGCTCGAGAGCGAGCTGCTGCGCGCGAGCCGAGACCTTCACGCCGCCAATCGCGAGATCGCTACCCTGCGCGAGCGCATGCGGCGAGAGCTCGCCGACCGCGAGGAGCTGCTGACGGTGGTGAGCCACGAGCTTCGCACGCCCGTCACCGTCATCCTCGGCTACGGGCGGCTCCTGCTCTCCGGCAAGGTGGGAGAGCTGAACGACGAGCAGAGGCGCTTTCTCGGTGAGAGCCAGAAGAGCTGCCAGCGGCTCAACGCATTCATCGGTGACCTGCTCGAGACCGCCAGGAGCCTCTCGGGCGATACCGTGCTGGAGGTGAGCGAACTGCAGGTGGCTGCGACGATCGAGGCCGTGGCGAGCTCTCTCGAGCCCTTGCTCGCGGAGCAGAAGCTCGATCTGCGCATCGCAAGCGAGACCACCCGCCTGCGCGCTCGCTTCGATCCCGCTCGCGTCGAGCAGGTGCTCACCAATCTGATCGGCAATGCGATCAAGTTTGCGCCGCCGGGCTCCTGCATCGAGATCGCGGCGCGGAGCTCGAGCCGGGACGAAGGCGACTTCGTCGAGATCAGCGTGGCGGATGCCGGCCCGGGCGTGCCTGAAGCCGATCGCGAGCGGATCTTCGAGCCCTGGGTGCGGGCAGGGCAGGGCAGCCGCTCCGGCGGGCTCGGCCTCGGACTGGCCATCGCGCGGCGCATCGTGGACGCACACGGCGGCAAGATCGGTGTGCGACCCCGCGAGGGCGGCGGCAGCGTCTTCTTCTTCACGTTGCCTGCGGCCCAGGGCGCTGGCGCGGAGCGGCTCTAGCGTGGCGAAAGTTCGGACAGGCAGCCGCCACAGCGCCGCACTCGATGTCTCTGCGCGCAGCGTGCGGCCGCTCTCGACCGTGCGTGAGCTTGCGCGAGCGCGGCGAGTTCTCGTGGTGGACGACGCCGAGGGCATCCGTTCTTATTTAGCGAGCCTGCTCGAGCTTCGCGGCTACCTCGTGGATACCGCCGAGAACGGACGCCGTGCCCTCGAGCTGCTGGAGGGCGGCGCGGCACCGGACGTGATCCTGCTCGACATCATGATGCCCGACCTCAACGGCATCGAGACGCTGCGCCGCGTCCGTGAGCTTCATCCCACGATCCCGTTCGTG
>CAYGXT010000415.1:0-3372 GCA_964353695.1 uncultured Myxococcaceae bacterium | reverse complement strand
CGAAGCCGTCCGGCGAGATCATCGAGACGCCGATCACCTCGAACTTCCGCGAGGGGCTCTCGGTGCTCGAGTACTTCATCTCGACGCACGGTGCGCGGAAGGGCCTGGCCGATACGGCCCTCAAGACCGCGAACTCGGGCTACCTGACCCGGCGCCTGGTGGACGTCGCCCAGGACATGATCGTCCGGGGTGTCGACTGCGCGACCACGCACGGCATCGAGATGGGACCGCTCATGGACGGCGGCGAGATCATCGAGCCCATCGGCGAGCGGATCCTCGGCCGCACGGCGCTCGAGGACGTGATCGACCCGATCACGGGCGAGGTGCTGGTTCCGGCGGGCGCGGAGATCGACGAGGACCGCGTTCGGGCGGTGGAGGATGCGGGCATCGAGCGGGTGCTGATCCGCTCGGGCCTGACCTGCGCGGCCCCGCGTGGCATCTGCGTCAAGTGCTACGGGCGCGACCTCGCGCGCGGCACGCTGGTGAATCTCGGCGAGGCGGTGGGCGTGATCGCAGCGCAGTCGATCGGAGAGCCCGGCACGCAGCTCACGATGCGGACGTTCCACATCGGCGGCGCCGCGACGAGGCGGGCGGAGAAGTCCAGCGCAGAGGCAACGAGCGAAGGACGGGTCCACTACCACGCCATCCGGACGGTCGACGATCGTACGGGTCGCCGCATCGCGATGAACCGCAACGGTGAGGTTGCGGTCGTCGATGCCACAGGGCGCGAACGCGAGCGACACCCTGTTGTGTATGGCGCGCACGTGATCGTGGCCGATGGCGAGTCAGTCAAGCGTGGCGCCGTGCTCCTCGAATGGGACCCGTTCGCCAATCCGATCCTCTCGGACGTCGCCGGCACCATCAAGTTCGGTGACATCATCGAGGGTGGCACCATGGTGGAGCAGGTGGACGAGTTCACCGGCATGTCGTCGAGGGTGATCACGGAGTCGAAGGATCCGGAGATGCGCCCGCGCATCTCGGTGAAGGGGGCCGACGGCAAGACCATCGCGCGCAGCCTGTTGCCGGTCGGGGCCTATCTCGCGGTCGCCGAGGGCGAGGAGGTTAAGGCAGGTGACGTGGTCGCAAAGATTCCGCGCGAGACCACGAAGACGAAGGACATCACCGGCGGGCTCCCGCGCGTGGCGGAGCTCTTCGAGGCGCGCAAGCCCAAGGAGAACGCGATCGTCAGCGAGATCGAGGGCACGGTGTCGTTCGGCAGCGACACGCGCGGCAAGCGACGCGTGCTGGTCACTCCGGAAGGCGGAGACCCGAAGGAGTACCTGATCCCGAAGGGCAAGCACGTGGGCGTCCACGAGGGCGACCATGTGCGCGCGGGCGAGGCTCTGATGGATGGTTCCGCGAACCCGCACGACATCCTGCGGATCAAGGGAGAGAAGGAGCTCGCCAAGTACCTCGTCGACGAGGTGCAGGAGGTCTATCGCCTCCAGGGCGTGAAGATCAACGACAAGCACATCGAGGTGATCGTCCGGCAGATGCTCCGGCGCGTACGCGTGAAGGAGGTCGGCGATACCGACTTCCTGGTTGGGGAGCATGTGGAGCGGACGATCGGAGAGCGGGAGAACGCCCGGATGGCCGACGAGGGCAAGGAGCTTGCGACCTTCGAGCCCCTGCTGCTGGGCATCACCAAGGCCTCGCTCTCGACCGAGTCCTTCATCTCGGCCGCGTCCTTCCAGGAGACCACGAAGGTGCTCACCGAGGCTTCCATCTGGGGGAAGACCGACTACCTGAACGGCCTCAAGGAAAACGTGATCATGGGCCGTCTGATCCCGGCGGGGACGGGCATGGGCCGCTACAGGAGCATCGGGATTCAGATTGAGGCGCCCGAAGGGGCCCTTGATGCGCTCGAGGAGGAGGATGCGGCCCGCCCGGCGGTTTCTGCCCCGGCGGTGACGGAGGGCTACCTGGCCGCTCCGGCCCGTTCCCCGGGGGAAATCGAGAGTTGATCGGGACGCCTCCGCAGGGGGCGTCTAGGGCGTCCAAGCCCAGGCGTTGACAGGATTTTTAGGGTCGGTATCCTGCGCCGGCCTTTCCGGGTCCCATGCTCTCGCGGCTCGCCCCGTGGTGCACGATGGCCACCGGGGCCTCGCTTTTGCGATCCCCCTACGCTGGCATCGTCGCGGGGGGAGGTCGTGGGGAGGCGTACGCTTCGGTCTTGGTTCTTTGGTCTTTGGGAGTCGCCATGCCTACCGTGCAGCAGCTCGTGCGTTTTGGTCGCGCGCGCAATCGGAAGAAGTCGAAGGCGCCGGACCTGGACGCTTCTCCCCAACGGCGGGGCGTGTGTCTGCGCGTGTTCACCGCGACACCGAAGAAGCCCAACTCGGCGCTGCGCAAGGTGGCTCGCGTTCGACTCACGAATGGCCATGAGGTGAACGCGTACATCCCCGGCGAGGGGCATCAGTTGCAGGAGCACTCCGTGGTGCTCGTTCGCGGTGGCCGCGTGAAGGATCTGCCGGGCGTCCGGTATCACATCGTTCGAGGCACGCTGGACTCGACGGGAGTATCGAACCGGCGCAAGAGCCGATCGAAGTACGGAGCGAAGCGGCCCAAGTGAGATTTCGAGCCGGCGGCCTGCTGGGCAATTGAAAGCCCGCCAGGCCGCCGGTCCATTTTGCCGGGGATTCCTCCCCGGGTTCGAGGCTTTGATCCCCATGCCCAGACGACGCGTGGTTGAGAAGCGAACGCTGCTGCCGGATCCCCGCTACGGAGACCGCCAGGTGGCCCGCTTCATGAACATCATCATGCATGACGGCAAGAAGAGCACGGCCGAGCAGATCGTCTACGGCGCGTTCGAGATCATCGAGACGAAGACGCGCAACGATCCGATGGCCATGTTCCGCCGGGCGCTCGAGAACGCGCGGCCGCGCATCGAGGTCAAGTCGCGCCGCGTGGGGGGGGCCACCTATCAGGTGCCCATCGAGGTTCGGCCCGAGCGCGCGACGTCGCTGGCCATGCGCTGGCTGGTGCAGTACGCGCGCTCGCGAGATGGGAAGAGCATGCGAGACAAGCTCGCGAACGAGATCATCGACGCCGCGAACGAGCGCGGCGAGACGGTTCGAAAGCGCGAGGAGACCCACCGGATGGCGGACGCCAACAAGGCCTTCGCGCACTATCGCTGGTGAGGGAGCGGGCTTCGGCCCGCATGAGCACGTTTTATGGCCCGTAGCACACCGCTCGAGAGAGTTCGAAACATCGGCATCATGGCGCACATCGATGCCGGGAAGACGACGACGACCGAGCGGATCCTCTATTACACGGGCGTGAACTACAAAATGGGCGAGGTCCACGAGGGCTCCGCCACGATGGACTGGATGGAGCAGGAGCAGGAGCGCGGCATCACGATCACGTCGGCTG
>CAYGXT010000414.1:0-3380 GCA_964353695.1 uncultured Myxococcaceae bacterium | reverse complement strand
AAGCCGAGCTCGTTGTTGGTGCCATACGTGATGTCGGCGGCGTAAGCCGCTCGGCGCTGCACGTCCGTGAGGTCGTGCACGATGACGCCAACCTCGAGCCCCAGGAAGCGGTGGATCTCCCCCATCCACTGCGAGTCGCGGCGTGCCAGGTAGTCGTTCACCGTGACGACGTGGACGCCCCTCCCCGCCAGCGCGTTGAGATACGCCGGCAACGTAGCGACGAGGGTCTTGCCCTCGCCCGTCTTCATCTCGGCGATGTCGCCCTGGTGGAGCACCATGCCGCCGACGAGCTGGACGTCGAAATGTCGTTGCCCGAGGGTGCGCTTGCTGGCCTCGCGCACGGTCGCGAAGGCCTCGGGCAGCAGATCGTCGAGAGGCTCGCCGTTGGCGATGCGCTCGCGGAAGACCGGGGTCCGCGCGCGAAGAGCCTCGTCCGAGAGGCCCACCATTTCGCGCTCGAGCCGGTTGATGCGCTCGACCATCGGCAGCATCCGCTTGAGCGTCCGGTCGTTCGCGGTTCCGAAGATTTTTCGCAGCAGAGACAGCATCGTGGCGAGTCTAAGGGACGCTTCCGGGGGTCGCCATCGAGCGCTCGGACGGGAGCTTGACGCGCAGGCAGATCTTCCCGATCTGGACCTCGTCGCCATCGCGCAGCCGCGCTTGGGTCTCGCGCACCTTGTTGACCAAGATCCCGTTCGTGCTGTCGAGGTCCTGGACGAAGAAGCTCTCTCCATCCCAGCCGAAGGCGGCATGCTGACGGGAGAGGGTGAGCTCGGAGAGGCACCAGTTGGCGTCGCTCCCGCGGCCGATCACGAGCCACTCCGCATCGATCGCAAGCTCGAGGCCCTCATAGAAGCCCTGGAGCACGACGACGTGCGCACCGGGCGGGATCGAAATCTGCCGGGGCTCGGCCGCCGACTGGGGCATCGCCTGCATCGAACCTCCACGCGGGCGCAGCTTCGCCACCCGCGCCTGCGGCCTGCATCGGAACTCCGCACGGCCGCCTTGAACCGCCGGCAAAGGGGGGCTTCAGGCCGGCCTTCGTGCCTTCAGCAGCTCCCGTGCGTGGCGACGGGTGGCGTCGCTCACCGTCTCGCCTCCGGCCATGCGGGCGATCTCCTCCACCCGCGCCGCGTCGCCCAGGCGCAGGACCGAGGTCACGGCATGCCCATCCCGCTCCTGCTTCTCGACGCGAAACTGTGTTGCACCGCGTGCGGCGATCTGCGGCAGGTGGGTAATGCACAGCACCTGGTGCTCGCCGGCCAGCTCGCCGAGGGCGCGACCGACGCGGTCTGCGACGCGTCCGCCGATCCCCGCATCGACCTCGTCGAAAACGAGCACCATGCCCGGGGCGCTGCGGCGCAGCACGTTCTGGAGAGCGAGAAAAACCCGCGAGAGCTCTCCGCCAGAGGCGACGCGGCGCAGCGGACGCGCCGAATCTCCCGCGCTGGCGGCGAAGCGCAGCTCGGCCACCTCGGCGCCGGCGGGCCCGCAGGGCGCTCCGGCCGGCGGGGCGAGCGGCTCGAGCGCCACCTCGATCCGCGCTCCTTCCATCAGCGGCTGCAGGGCCTGCTCGAGTGCGCGAGAGAGCTGCTTCGCTGCCTTCGCGCGCCGCTGCGAGAGCACGGCGGCCCTCGCCTCGAGGTCGGCGGCGCTGCGCCCGCGCTCGGCCTCGAGGGTCTCCTCCCGACCCTCCGCGCCGGCGAGCGTCTCGAGCTCGATTGCGGCCTGCTCGCGGAAGACCAACACCTCCGGCTCGGCCGGCCCGTACTTCCGGCACAGCCTCTCGAGCAGCGTCAGCCTCTCCTCGAGAGCGCCGAGCCGAGAAGGGTCTGCCTCGAGGCCGCGCCCGTAGCGCTCCACGTCGTGCGCCAGGTCGTCGACCTCCGCACGAACCGCGCGTAGCCGCTCGGCGATCTCCTCGAGCCCGGGATCGAGACGGGCCGCGGCCTCGATTCGACGGAAAGCCTCGCCCAGCTGGGACGAAGCGCCGGGACCCTCCTCCCGCCCACCCTCTCCCGTCAGCAGCGAGGCCGCTGCGGCCGCCTCGCCCTGCAGCCGCTCGGCGTGGACCAGCCGGGCGCGCTCGGCGCCGAGAGCCTCGCGCTCGCCGGGCTTGAGCTTCGCCTCGTCGATCTCGTGGAGCTGGAAGCAGAGGAAGTCCTGTCGGCGCGCTCGTTCCGCTGCGACCGCGCGCAGACTCGCCAGCTCCTGCTCGAGGGCGCGCAGCGAGCTGTAGCCCTGCTTCACTGCATCGCGCAGCGCGACACATTCGCCGAAGGCGTCGAGCAGCTGCCCGTGCGTCTCGGGTCGCAGCAGCGCCTGCGACTCGTGCTGGCTCGAGATCTCGAGCCTGCCCGTGAAGAGCTCGGCCAGAAGCGAGACGGGCACGAGCTGGCCTGCCACCTGGGCGCGGCTGCGGCCACTGCGCGCGACGCTACGGCGCACCACCAGCTCGTGATCCACAGCGGCGAGCCCGCGGCGCTCCAGCTCGACCTCGAGCTCCGGCAGCAACTGTGTGCGAAAGATGGCCTCCACCACGGCCTCTTCCGCGCCGTCGCGAACCACGTCTGCCGAAGCGCGAGCGCCGGCCAGCAGCGCAAGAGCGCCGAGCACGATCGACTTGCCAGCGCCGGTCTCGCCCGTCACCACGTTGAGCCCCGGCCCGAAGGCGAGCTCCGCCCGTTCCACTACCGCGAGGTTTTCGATGCGCAGCAGCTCGATCACCGCGCTCCCCAGTGCAGCTTCTGGCGCAGGATCTCGAAACGGTCGCGCACCGGGGAGGCCACGAGCAGGAGTGGGTGGTTCGAGCGGCGCACCACCACCCGGTCTCCCTCGCGCAAGCCGAGACCTTCCTGGCCATCGGCCGTGAGCTGCACGCCATCGCCTCGAGAGCGAACGATGACTTCGATCACCGAAGACTGCGGCAGCACCAGCGGGCGCTGCGTGAGGGTGTGGGGACAGATCGGGGTCAGCACCAGGGCCTCGACCTCGGGCAGCAGAATCGGGCCTCCGGCCGCGAGCGAGTAGGCCGTGGAGCCGGTCGGCGTCGAGACGATCAGGCCGTCGGCGTGGTAGCTCGCGACGTCAAGACCATCGGCGCGGGTGTCGAGATCGATCATGCGCGCCAGCATCGCGCCGGAGATCACGGCATCGTTGAGCGCCAGGAAGCGACCGAGCACGTCGGCCCCTCGCTGCGCCACGATGTCGAGGCGCATACGCGCATCGATCCTCACATCGGACGCCAGCACCCGCTCCAGCGTCGCGAAGAGCTCGTCGAGGGCGATTTCCGTGAGAAAGCCGAGCGTCCCGAGGTTCACGCCGAGGACGGGAACCGGCCGGCTCCCGGCCGAGCGGGAGGCGGAGAGCAGCGTCCCGTC
>CAYGXT010000413.1:0-3383 GCA_964353695.1 uncultured Myxococcaceae bacterium | reverse complement strand
ACCCCGAAGAAGGAAGAGGTGGGGGAGGGAACGGACCGCCCGTAGCGGGCAGCGTCGCCTTCCCCTCTTCC
Source organism: uncultured Myxococcaceae bacterium (assembly GCA_964353695.1). GTDB lineage: Bacteria > Myxococcota_A > UBA9160 > UBA9160 > UBA9160 > MYXO. The sequence goes on along the minus strand of CAYGXT010000413.1, from coordinate 3,312 downwards.
GAGCTTCCCGACACGGCCGCCTCCGGTGCCGATTCGAGCCGCAGCTCGAGCCGCACGGCTCCTTGCGGTGGTTTTTCGACGACTGCCTCGAATGGAATGCGGCCGCCAGCGGAGAGCGGCGCCGTGAGGAGCGCCGCGGCTTCGCTGCGGGCGGCCTCGGGTGGCGCCTCGCGCAGGGCCCGCGAGGTGCGTGGCGCCGTGGCGTCTGCCTCGGCTGCGCCGTCCGGGCCGACGACCCGAGCCCTGAGCTGACTCGCCCGGCCTGCCTGCACGGGGCCTGGGTTCACGACGGTCCCGCTCACAACCAGCAACTGCCCAGACACAAGGTTCTCGAGCCGCCGCAGCGAGAGGTCCTCCACCACCAGGCCGTCCCCCAGCGGGAGGCTTCGAGCCACGACGGCCGGAGCCGGCCCGCTCCAAGCGATGCCGTGGACGATGGCGAGGAGCAGTAGCGCCGTGAGCGCCCAGCCGACGCGCTCGAAGACCCGGGAGGGCGGCAGCACCACCACATTCGGTACGGACTCCGTCGCCGCGGGCCTCGGCGCGCGCAGCCGGCCGATCGGCACGGCATTCCCGATGCTTTCAGCCGCAGGCGTTGGCCTCGCCGAAGCTGCGGGTCGCGGTGCCTGCAGCGGGGGGGCTTCCTCCGAGACGAAGCTCCAGCTCTCGGGGCTCCCGAGCGTGTCCAGCTCGCGAGCCTCGGGCGGCTTCTCCTCCTCGAGGACCCCCTCCCATGGATTGGTCGCGGACTCCGGCCCGGGGCCGCGCACGAGCGCCGGCTCCGGCGGCTCGGCGAACTGCCACTCGGCGTCGTCCTCTGCCAGGAGCGGCACGGGCACCGGCAGATCGACGCTGACGCTCGGCAGTGTCGGCGCCTCCGCCAGGACCGCGGCGCCGGCGACGGCGTGAATGGTCTGCTCCGCGCTCCCACCCGGCGGCAGCACGAGGAAGGCATGCTTGCAGCGTGAGCAGCGCACACGCGCGCCGCCCTCGGGTACGCGCACGTCGGCGAGCTGAAAGCGGGTGTTGCAGCGCTCGCAGGTGACGATCACGCGCTCCCCCCCTGTGCTAGCGTCACGCGTTCCCATTCGTTTCGGCGCCCCCGGTGGGGGGCTTGAGAATCCGGAGGACTTCCCCCGTGGCCGAGCCCGTGCGCCCGCTCCTCGAGCGGCGTCTCGTGATCGTCACGGGCAAGGGTGGCACGGGGAAGACCAGCGTCGTGGCGGCGCTCGCCCTCGCCGCAGTGCAGGCCGGAATCCGCGTGCTGGCCCTGGAGGTCGGACGTGACGAGCATCTGCCGCGCCTGATCAAGCCCGGGACGAAGCCCGTGGGCTACGCGGGCCGTGCGCTGAGGCCGGGCCTCACGGTGATGCGCATCGATCCCTTCGACGCGCTGGCCGAGTACCTCGGCCTGCAGCTCGGCGTACGGCCCGTCGTGGACCTCGTGCTCCGCAATCGAGCCTTTCGTCAGCTGATGCAGGCGTCGCCCGGCTGGCGGGAGCTCATCACCCTCGGAAAGATCTGGCATCTCGAGCAGATGACGCTGCCGTCCGGCGAGCCCCGCTACCAGCTCCTGATCGTCGATGCGCCGGCAACGGGGCACGGGCTCACCTTTCTCGACGCGCCCCGCGTCGTCGGCGCCACCGTACGGACGGGCCCCCTCCACAAGTACGCGGGCTGGGTCGAGGGGATGCTCACGGATCCGGAGCAAACCCTGCTGCTACCCGTGGCACTCGCCGAGGAGCTGCCCGCCCGTGAGACGGCAGAGCTCTTGCTGCGCGTTCGGCGTGACGTCGGCGTCCCCATCGACCGCGTCGTGGTCAACGGCGTCCTCGCTGCACCCTTCCCTCCCGCCCTCGAGAATCTCGACGAGCGCCTGGCGCGACTGCCCCCGGACCTGCGTCTCGCAGGGCTGCCGCCGCCGAGCGTGCTGGCGGCCTGCGGAGCGCACCTGCGCGCGCGCTTCGAGCTCAACCGGCACTGGGCAGCCGAGATCGCGCGCATGACGGCGCTCCCCCTGGTGTCTCTGCCCTATCTTACGAGCGGCATCCGTGGCCCCGACGACCTGGCCCGGCTCGTGACGCCGCTTCTCGCCGAGCCCGAGGCGGTCGCGGCGTGAAGGCATTGGCGGGCCCCGAAGCGCTCCTGCGCGAGCGCCGCATCGTCGTCTGCGTCGGCGCCGGCGGCGTCGGCAAGACGACGCTGGCGGCCGCCCTCGGCCTCGGCGCGGCGCGGAGCGGAAAGCGCGCGCTAGTCCTCACGATCGATCCGGCCCGCCGCCTCGCCGATGCGCTCGGCGTGGGCGCCCTCGGCAACCAGCCGCGTGCCATACCGCGCGAGCTGCTGACACGTCTGGGTGTTCCCGCGCAGGGCGCGCTCTCAGCGCTGATGCTCGACATGAAGCGAACCTTCGACGACCTGGTCGAACGCTTCGCCGAGAGCCCCGAGGCGCGCGATCGCATCCTGCAGAACCGGATCTACCAGAACGTCTCCGATGCACTGGCCGGGAGCGCCGAGTACTCGGCAATGGAGAAGGTCTTCGAGCTGGCGGAGAGCGGGGAGTTCGATCGGCTGATCGTGGATACGCCGCCCTCGCAGCATGCGCTCGACTTCCTCGAGGCGCCGCAGCGCCTGCTCGAGTTCCTCGACAGCTCGATCGTGCAGCTCCTGCTGCATCCGGCTTTCGCGGCCGGCCGCTTCGGCTTCCGCATCTTCCAGCGCAGTGCGCACCGCGTGCTGCAGCTCATCGAGAATGTCTCGGGAGTGAGCTTTCTCGAGGACATCTCCGAGTTCCTGATGGCCTTCGAGGGCATGTCCGATGGCTTCCGCCAGCGCGCCCACCGCGTGAACGCGCTCCTCCTGGGCCGCGAGACGGGCTTCGTGCTCGCAGCCGGCCCTGCCCCCGAGTCGGTGGCGCACGCGGAGGCCTTTCTCGCGCGGCTGCAGACCTCCCGGGTGCCGCTCGTTGGTGTCGTACTGAACCGCGCCCGCGTCTGGCCCGGCGGAGGGCCGGCGCCAGCAGCGGTCCCTCGAGCGGGCCGCGAGCTCGAGGCCCAGCGGGATCTCGCCGCGGCCCTCGCCGCCGACGCTGACGCCGAAGGGGCAGCGCGGGCTGCGATCCGTGCCGCCAACGAGTACGCTGGCCTGGTACGGCGCGACGAAGAGGTCACGCGCGCGCTCCGCGAGCGGTCGCAGTCCAGCGGCTGCTTCTGGCGCCGCGTGCCCGAGCTGCCGCGCGACATCCACGATCTCGACGGCCTCGCCCGCGTTGCGGAAGCGCTGTTCGCCGAGAAGCCCGCAGGAGGCAAGGAT
>CAYGXT010000412.1:0-3387 GCA_964353695.1 uncultured Myxococcaceae bacterium | reverse complement strand
CGCCGAGGAGGGACAAAAATGCCTGCACGCTCGATTGCATTCGGTGCCGTGGCGCTTTTCATCGCCATGGCCGTCCTCGGGAGTTCCTACGTCGTCAATCCAGGGGAACGCGGCGTGAGCGTGACGCTGGGGAAGATGTCGGAACAGTTCGTCCCACCCGGCTTCGGCTTGAAGCTTCCCTTCGTCACGGAAATCCAGCGGGTGAACGTGCAGCAGGACACGCGCGAAGTGAACGCCGAGTGCTTCTCGTCCGACCTGCAGCAGATCAACATCCAGCTGAAGGTCCTGTATCGAATCCCGGAGTCGTCGGTCGTCCGGGTCATTCGTGACTACTCGGGAACGCCCTTCGAGAAGCTGATCCTTCCGCGGGTGCAGGAGGCGACGAAGGAAGTCACCGCCACCAAGACCGCGGCCGACATCGTGAAGATGCGCGAACAGATCAAGACCGCGGCGCTTGCCTCGTCGCGCGAGAAGATCGGCAATCTCCTGACGATCGAAGATCTCGTAATGGAGGACGTCCGTCTCTCGAAAGAGCTCGAGCAGGCGATCGAAGCCAAGATGGTGCAGCAGCAGGAGGCCGAGAAGGCCGTGTTCCGGATGCAGCAGGCGCGCACCGACGCGGAGACGCTCATCATCAAGGCAAAGGCCGACGCGGAATCGATCAGTATCCAGGGCGCGGCGCTCGAGAAGACGCCGAGGCTCGTCGAGCTGAAGATGGTGGAGAAGTGGAACGGAGTCTCGCCGCAGGTCGTGGGCAGCGGCTCGAACATCCTGCTTCCGATCGCCAAGCCGCAGTAACATGGGTCGCCATGACCGACCTGCAACAGCCGATCATTCCCTACGTCCTCCCTGACGCTGAACGCACCTACTTGCGTGGCCTCGCTCAGCGCCAGGCCGAAATCGCTGCCCTGCCGATCATGACCCGGCGCAAGCAGATGTGGACCGACATGAACGACGGCAAGCCCGGCACTCGGCCACCATTCGTGATCGAGTCGTGGACCTTCGACCGCGACTTCATGCCCGCCACGATCTTCCACTGCACTACTGGCTACGGCCGCTGGCTCGAGAGCAGCTTCCTGCGCAACATTCGCCACCACGAGATCCTCGGCGACGACCACGTCTGCCCCGATAGCATCGATATGGTCTGGCACGTCTGGCAGAACGAGTTCGGTATCGAGATCCCCACCGAGTATCTCGAGGACGCCGAGGGCGTTGCCACCGGCTACCACTTCGACTGTCCGATCAAGGACCTCGACCGCGACGGCTATGCCATGGTCAAGCCAGCCAGCTTCGGGGTGAACCGCGCGCAGACCCTGGCCGAAAAGGCGTTCTTGGGTGAGACCTTCGGTGACATCCTGCCGGTGACCATCCGGTCGGGCACCTACGGCAACAACAACCTCACCCAGCGCCTCGTCCGCCTGATGAGCATGGAGACGTTCTTCCTCGCGATGTACGACTGCCCTGAAAAGCTACACGCCTTGATGTCGCTGCTGCATGACAACGCCAAACGCATGGCTCAGTGGGCCGAAGCCGAGGGGCTGCTGGTGCTCAACAACGGCAACCAGTTCACCTGCGGCACCTGCTTCAATTTCACCACCCAGCTGCCCAAACAACCGGTGGCAGCCGGGCAAGTCAAGCTCACCGACATGTGGTCCGTGATGGACAGCCAGGAGACGGTCGGCGTTTCGCCCGAACTGTTCAACGAGTTCTTCTACCCCCATTACGAGGACCTCGCCAAACTCTACGGCCAGATCTACTGGGGCTGCTGCGAGCCGGCCGACCCGATCTGGGAAAGCTCAATCAGCCGTCTGCCCAACCTGAAGGCGGTGTCGATTTCGCGTTGGGCCAACCAGGCCTTCATGGCCGAGGCCCTCTCGGGGCGTAAGATCATCTATTCGCGCAAGCCCAACCCCAATTTGCTGGGCGTCGACAAGATCTTCGATGAAGAAGCCTGGGCGGCCGAGATCCGCTCCACTCTCGATGCGGTCAAGGGCAAGAACATCCCGCTCGAGTTCGTGGTTCGCGATGTCTACTCGGTGCACGGAAATCTGGCCAAGCCGCGCCGGGCGGTCGAGATCGCGCAGCGCGAGATCGACCGCGTCTACGCGCCGCTCGGCTGAGCCGCTTTCGTATCGAGAGCGCCGGCCGGGTGCGTGCTTCCTGGATCCACACCGTCGGGGAGTTCGAGCCCGCGGACGAGGGTCTGCACGTCGACGGCGCGGCCCGTCTCGATCGATCGATTGGCCGCGATCCCCGTGAGGATCGACCACGCCCCTGCACGGTGGTCAGCACGGCGCCCCCAGCAATCCGTGGCAATCGACGGCGCGAAGAGGTCTTCCGCCAGCTTCTCGTCGCCGCCGCCGTGGCCGCCCTCGCCGGTCCAGACCTCGAGCTCCACCGGCTTCTCGAAGTGGGGAAGCAGCGTGGTCCGCGTCTCGTCGGGCAGGAGCGCGCCCGGATCGCGACCGTCGCCACTCACGTACACCGTCTCGCGACAGCGGTGCTCGAGGCGTCCCTTCGTCCCGTTGAACGCCACGACGTAGCCCTCCCACGGCGAGGCGGCCTCGAGCGCGTAGGAAAGGTGCACGCCGCTGCGGTACTCGACCGCGACCGACACGGAGTCCTCGATGTCGATGGCCTCCGAGAAGACGCACTGGTCGCGGTGGTAGCCGTCGTGCGTCTCGTGCTCGAGATAGAGGGCGCGCAGGAAACCCTGGCGCAGGTCCAGAAAGAAGGGGCATCGGCCGGCTTCGGGGCAGCCGAGACAGCGCTCGCCCCGCTGGTCGAGGCCGCGCGCGTGCGCCTGCGCCGGCGTGTAGAAGCGCCGGCTCCCCGTGGCGAACACGCGCTTCGGAACGCTCCCGATCCACCAGTTCACGAGGTCGAAGTGGTGCGTAGCCTTGTGGACGAGCAGGCCCCCCGAGTTCTCCTTGCGCCTATGCCAGCGCCGGAAGTAGTCCGCGCCATGGGTCGTGTCGAGAAGCCACTGGAACTCGACCGAGCGAACCTCGCCGATGGCGCCCGAGGCGAGGAGCTCGCGCACCTGGGCGCGCGGCGGGGCGTAGCGATAGTTGAAGGTCACGGTGCAGCGCCTGCCCGTCGCGCGCTGCGCGTCGAGGATCCGCTGCAGACGCACGGCGTCGATCGTGAGCGGCTTCTCCGTCACGACGTCGCAGCCGAGCTCCATCGCGCGGCAGAGATAGGCGTCGTGATCGCGGTCGGGCGTCGTCACGATCACGCGGTCGGGGCGGGTCTCCGCGATCATCCTCTCGAAGTCGCCCGGCGCGTAGCCCGGGACTTCCAAACCGTTGGCGCGGGCCCAGCCGATGCGCTGCGCGAGGCGGCCGGCGTTGGCGTCGCAGAGCCCAACCAGTGCGGCGTGGTCCG
>CAYGXT010000411.1:0-3398 GCA_964353695.1 uncultured Myxococcaceae bacterium | reverse complement strand
GCCCGCGTAGCGCGTTTGCGTGACCGACTCTAACGAGGAGGCGATGGACCCCATCGAGAGGGCAAAGCGTGGCCCCGCGACGAAGTGGGCCGGAGTGCAGGCCCTGCTCCTGCCGCATCCGTCGGCAATTCCCGCGCTGCCGATCCGGCTGCACGCAGAGGCGGAGCGATCGCGCAGCGGCGAGCTCTTGCTGCGCTACGTGCTCGAGGCAGAGCTGGCCCGGATCCGCCTGCCAGCGCTCGAAGCGCGGCCGGCCCCGAAGAACCTGCTCTGGGAGCACACCTGCTTCGAGGCCTTCGTCACGCTCGCGCCCGGGGGCCCGTATCACGAGATCAATCTCTCGAGCTCGGGAGACTGGGCCGTCTACGCCTTCCGCGCCTACCGCGAGGCCGCGCTGCAGCCGCCCGAGGCGCTGGCCCCCGCCATCACGACGGCAGCCTCCGAAGGCCGGCTCGAGCTCAGTGCGCGCATCCCGCTCGCCGCTCTCTCCGCGGCCTACCTGCGGGAGCCGATCCATCTCGCGCTCTCGGCGGTGATCGAGGCCGCCGACGGCGGGCTCTCGTATCTCGCCCTCCACCACCCGGCCGAGAAGCCCGACTTCCATCACAAAGGGAGCTTCATCTTGCGGCTGGATCGGCCGACCTGAGCGTGCGAGGGTTTCATCCGTGACGTTTCGCTGCGGCATCGACCGGCTACTCGACGAGAAGGGTCTGCGCGCGCCGCTGGCCGGCCGCCGCGTCGCGCTGCTGGCGCATCCGGCCTCCGTCACCTGCGAGCTGGTGCACTCGGTGGATGCCCTCGCTGCGCTCGGCGATCTGCGGCTCACGGCAGCCTTCGGCCCTCAGCACGGCATGCGCGGCGACAAGCAGGACAACATGGTCGAGTCTGCCGACTACGTGGATCCGCGCTGCGGCATTCCGGTCTTCAGCCTCTACGGCGAGGTGCGCCGCCCGACCGAGGCCATGCTCGATAGCTTCGACGTGATCCTGGTCGATCTGCAGGACGTCGGCTGCAGGATCTACACTTTCATCACCACGCTGCTCTACGTGCTCGAGGCCGCAGCGAAGGCGGGCAAGGCCGTGATCGTGCTCGACCGGCCGAATCCCGCCGGAAGGCCCGTCGAGGGCCTATGCCTGCGCAAGGGCTGGGAGAGCTTCGTAGGCGCCGGGCCGCTGCCGATGCGGCACGGGCTCACGCTCGGCGAGCTCGCGCGATGGTTCGTGCAGCGCTTCGGCCTCGCCGTCGATCTCGACGTGATCGCCATGCAAGGCTGGGAGCCGCGCCACGCTCCGGGCTTCGGCTGGCCCCTCGGCGAGCGCGCATGGATCAATCCGAGCCCGAACGCTGCCAGTCTTTCCATGGCGCGCTGCTACGCCGGCACCGTGATGCTCGAGGGCACGACGCTCTCGGAGGGCCGCGGCACGACGCGACCTCTCGAGCTTTTCGGCGCGCCCGACCTCGACGCCGAGGCGTTGCTTGCCCGCATGCGCGCACTCGCGCCGCACTGGCTCGAAGGCTGCCGGCTGCGCCCCTGCTTCTTCGAGCCGACTTTTCATAAGCACGCGGGGAAGCTCTGCGCCGGCCTACAGATCCACGTGGACGACCCATCCTACGATCACGAGGCCTTCCGCCCGTGGCGGTTGCAGGCGCTCGCGCTGAAGGCGATCCGCACGCTTCGCCCGGACTACGAGCTGTGGCGCGACTTTCCGTACGAGTACGAGCGCGATCGCCTGGCCATCGATCTCATCAACGGAGGCCCGCTGCTCCGTCAGTGGGTGGACGACGCGCAGGCCACGCCCGGCGACCTCGACGCGCTTGCCCATCCGGATGAGACCTCCTGGCGCGAGGAGCGTGAGGACGTGCTGCTCTATCGCTAGCAAGCGCAGCGCGCAGCACGACCCACGCGTGCGGAGGCGGCTGCCGAGCGGCGAAGCCGCGAGTGCCGCTGGGATGGCTCAGTCCGCTGCGGGCTTGCTTCCGGCCGGCGACGGATCGAGACGGAAGAACCACGTGCCCTGGGCCATGCTGCCCTGCGGATCTCCCGAGAGGTTGTACTTCTTCGCGACGACCTCGATCAGCTTGGCGTGGAGCGCGGGGTCTGTGACACGCGTGGCATGCGCGGCGAAGACCTTCCCGTCGACCCGCAGGCGCATCCGGCCGTCGGCATCGACCTGCTTCGGCCACTGCTTGCGCACGGCATAGCCGGCCGGCACGTAGAGCGCGCCATCATGCGCGATGATCCATGTCGTACGCGTCTTCGGCTCAGGCTGTCCGACCTCGATCTCGACCGTGTTAGCGCGTGCGGCCTGAGCTACATCGATCAGCGCCAGGTCGACCGCTGCGCTCTCGAAGACTCCTCCCGGGATCGGACCGAGCGGGCCGTCGTGGAAGCGAGCGGCCACGGCGACCACCGCGATGGCGGCAAGGCCGAGGGCCGTCAGAAGCAAGAGCCAGCCGATGATGCGACGCATGGCATGACCTCCGGAGCGAGCGCCGGGTTGGCAGCTCGCACGGCACAGTCTACGCCGCCGGAGCCAGGACGGGCATCCGCTTTCTTTGGCTATCGCCCCTTGAATACGGCCGGTCGCTTCTCCTTGAAGGCGCGCGGGCCCTCGCGCGCGTCCTCGGTCGCAAAGATCGGCAAGCCGATCTGCAGCTCGAGCTGGAGCGCCTCGATCTCGGGCATCCCTTCCGTCTCGCGCAGCGAGCGAAGCACGGCCTGCACCGCGAGCGGCCCGTTGGCGGCGATCTGCTCCGCGATCTTGCGTGCCTCGGCGAGCGCCTCGCCATCGGGGACGACGCGACCAATGAGGCCAATCTCCCTCGCCTCCTGTGCGGAGACGTTGCGACCCGTGAGCAGGATCTCGGCCGCGAGTGCGTACGGGATCTGGCGGCGCAGCCGCACTGTCGAGCCGCCGAGGGGGAAGAGGCCCCGACGCACTTCTGCGACACCAAAGGTCGCGCTGGCGCCGGCTACCCGGACGTCGGTCCCCTGCAAGATCTCGGTGCCACCCGCGATGGCGAAGCCCTCGACCGCCGCGACGATCGGCTTGCGCGGCCGCGCGTGGCGGAGCAGCGCCTTCCACTGGAGGTCGGCATCCGCATTGAAGCGCGCGGTCCACTCGTCCGCGGCGTAGCCACCGCTCATGGCCTTCAGGTCCGCGCCCGCGCAGAAGGTGCCCCCGGCGCCGGTGAGGATGCCGACGCGGAGCTCGGGATCCGTGTCGAGGAGCTTCCAGGCGTCGCCCATTCGGGCCAGCATCTCCCCCGAAAGGGCGTTTCGGGCCTCGGGGCGGTTCATGGTGACGACGAGGACGTGGCCCTCGCGCTCGACCAGGGCGTGGGGTGCGGCGGACATGGGGCCTCCGGGAGCAGGTTTTGATGGAGAATAGAACGTG
>CAYGXT010000410.1:0-3399 GCA_964353695.1 uncultured Myxococcaceae bacterium | reverse complement strand
CCGGCGGCGATGGCCGCGCTCGCGTGTTTGGCGTGCAGCGCGTTCGGGCTCAGGACGAACACGACATCGACGTCCGACCGCGTTAGCATCGCCTCCAGTGTGTCGAACGTGTACGGCTCGGCGCCGAAAATGCGCGCCCGATGCTCGGCCGTGCGTCGCGTCTGGGACGCCATCGCCACCAGCCGCGCGCCGTACGCCCGCACTGAGAGATTGTGTGAGTACGAGATAAACCCTGCGCCGACGAAGGCCACTCCGCGTGCCGCGGCCATTTCACATCCTCCTCTTGCTGGCCACCGTGGCAATGGCTTCAACGATCTCCAGGTCGCGCACCGCGTCGCGCGCTGGCGTTTCGGGGGCAGCCCCGTGGACCACCACGTCGTAGAGATGCCTCCAGACGCGCCGAAAGCCGGTTTCGTAGAAGTCCGTGTAGCGCTGCTCCAGTGTCGCGCCCGCCTGGGTCCCCCACACGCTGCAGCGCGACGGCGCTGCAGAGGCAAACGTTGTGGGGAAGTGCGCCTCGGCCTGCAGGTCCGGGCGCCGAATCCGGAACCCCCAGTCGGTGCGCTTCAGGGGGGAGAACTCCGACTGCAGGATCAATGTGCCCGACGGGGTCTCCAGCACGGCATCGACCCCGAACCCGGCGATGTCGAGCGGATTGGGCCCCGGACGAAAGCGCGCGTAGGCAACGGAGAGTTGATCGCCGGCGAAGCGCCGAAGCACGGGAATGTCATGAATCGTCAGCCCGAGCACGATGCCGTAGCCCACGACGGAAGTCACATCAGCCGCGATGCCGAGGGCCTCGGTTGCAGCGGTGGCGACGTCGAGTTGCGCGGTCATGCCAACCCAGGGCTCCGGCGGGCCGGGAGGGCGGATCATCTGGATGACGTCAGCAATGTAGTCATCGTTATTGCCGAGGAAGCAGTGGAACTCACCGGAGGTCACGTTCCCGGGGGAACCCCAGGCCTGGCGGAGGCGTTGCGTGGCGTAGTCGTAGACGTGCGGGTAGTTCACCAGCACCGGAACGCCGGTGCTGGCCGCGGCCTCGGCGAGCGCGCGACCCATGCGGGCGTTCAAACTCATGGGCTTCTCGACCAGCACGGCCCTGCGGCGCGCCTCGCATGCGGCAAGCGCGTGGTCGAGGTGAAAGGCATCTGGGGTACAGATGACCACGACGTCGACCTCTGGATCCTCCACGAGCCCGAACACGTCGGCGATGGCCCGAGCGCCGCTGCGCGCCGCCACGGCAGTCGCCACGGCCTCGCTCGTGTCGGTGACAGCGGTGATCCGATACGACGCCGCCAGCGACTGCAGCGCCGGCAGGTGCAAGGACTGCGTCGCCAGCCCACAGCCGACGATGCCGACGCGCAACACTTCACTACTGCTTCCGGTCATGCACTCCACCTTCCGTTCGTTGGGGGTACACAATTACTTTGTGGTCAGAGCATGCAGAGCATAGGAAGAAAGGGCCACTCTCTCGCCGCGCCGTCTTGGCGCACCGCGGCAGAGGAGTCCCGTGCTTGCGAGCCGGCGGAGTGCGTGTCACTCCGCCAGGGCGGCAAAGGTGTCGAGGTCTTCGAGGGTCGCCGTGAGCCGCTCGAGATTGGCGCACAGGATCTCTTCTCCGTAGTTGTTCGTCGGGCAGATCATCCAGCCGATCAGGAAGCCCCAGATCGCCGTCTGCCGGTGGAGCAGAAGGGCGCTCTCGATGTCCGGGACCTCCTTCACGCCGCGCGCGTGCAACGCCTCGAGGTATTGCGCGATCAGGTCGCGCTCGCGCTTGCGGCGCGTCTCGGTATCGAGGGCCGTCATCAGCAGGTAGGTGACGTCATGGGACCAGCGGCCGCGGTTCATCAGCTGCCAGTCGAGCAGTCCGGCGCCGCCGCCCGGAAGCAGATAGGTGTTCCCGAGGTGAGTGTCGCCGTGCAGCAGGGTTCTAGGCTGCGAGTCGAGAATGGCCTGGGCCCTCCACAGCAGCGCCCACAGCTCCTCGAGGCTGCGCCCTAGTCGCACGAGCAGCTGCTGCTTGTACTCGCTCTGCTGCAGCTGCCGACGGATGACCTCGAGCCCCGCTCCGCGCAGGAAGTCGTGAAAGCCGCCCGAGCGCGGAGACCACAGCCACGCGAGGTCCCGCGAGAAGCGGGGACTCTCCCAGAAGCGCGCGTGCAGCGTCGCGAGGTGGCCGAGCAGGCTCGTAATCTCGACCGCGCTCATGGCGCCGGTGGCGTTTGGGAAGCGCGCCGAGCGCTGGCGCAGGTCCTCCATCACGACCCCGAAGCTGCCAGATGCAGCGTCGAAGAGGCTCGCGTAGGCCCGCGGCGTCTCGATGTCGAGCTCGCCGCGCAGGTGCCGGTAGAAGCGCACCTCGTTCTGGTACATCGTCTGCGGCGCTCCCGGTCGCACCAGCACCGTCTTCAGCACGACACGGCGAGGCAGTCCCGCATCGCGCCCCGCCGCATACGCGAGATCGAGAACGGCGCGCCCCGCCGTCGAGGCCGAGCCGCTATCGCAATGGGCCTGCTCGACGACCTGTAGCCCCTCGACGAGCACGCCGGGCCGAGTCTCCGACAGCGCCGCCGTCAGCAGCTCAGGGGTGAGCTGTGCGGCATCGCGGGGAAAGACGATGGAACCCATGAAATCGATCTCCTCTAGAGATCCGGGCGCCGTCTCAGCGCCCCGGGTCCAGAAGACGATGGCAGAGGTCGCCGAGGCGCCGCCAGGCGTCGGCAGCCGCACGCAGGAACATATCCGCCCGTCACCGCATCACAGGCCGCTCGGACGCTCGCCGATCACCTGCTTGCGCCGCAGCTCCGCGAGGTCCGCCGGCGACAGGCCGAGTTCGCCGACGAGCAGCCCGTGCTCCCGCAACGTGGTTTCCACGAGACGCGCCTTGCCCGGTGCCGGCTGCAAGTCCATTCGCAGAAGACGAAGATCGTCGACTGCAAGGACTCGAACCGGTGCGGGCAGGGAGACGAGGAAAGCTTCGGCTTTCTCGGCTTCACCTTCCGGCCGCGCAGGGCTCGGAATCGGGACGGTCATTACTTTGCAAGCTTCAGCCCGGCGATCAGCCGGCGAGCCGCGAAGGAAATCGGGGCCACGATGCGAAGGAACTGGCGGATCCGCCGCCGGACGGACAAGAGCCGCATCGACCTGGCGAGAATGTTCAATCCCGAGATCCGGGGCTGGATCCAGTAGGACGGGAGCTTGCATCGGTCGGCGCTGTACTCCGTGTTTCGGTCGCTTGATCTTGCACTCGCCCAATGGGCGGTGCGCAGTTCAAGCGCCTACACGGCCATCCGCGTCGAGCGAGTCGCTGGCTCGCTCGGATTGCGCAGCGAGACGCGGAGCGATTCGCTCACTGGCACCTGCTTCCGAGGAAGGCAACGACTGGGTGATAGGAGC
>CAYGXT010000409.1:0-3418 GCA_964353695.1 uncultured Myxococcaceae bacterium | reverse complement strand
CGCTCGAGCTGCGCATGCGGCTGCTGCCCTACCTCGAGGCTCTGTTCCGCAAGGCCGAGGCCACGGGCGCGCCCGTCTGGAGGCCACTCTTCTACGAGTATCCGGACGATCCCGCGGCAGCGAAGGTCGAGGATCAGGTGATGATCGGGCCTGCGCTGATGGCGGCGCCGGTGCTCCAGCGCGGCGCGCGCGAGCGTGAGGTCTACCTGCCGGCCGGCGTCTGGACCTCGCTCGAGAGTGGAGCGCGCTTCGCCGGCCCCGCGTCGATTCGCGTGGCCGCGCCCCTCGAGCACATGCCGCTCTTCGTACGCGGCGGCAGCGTGCTGCCGACACGGAGCCCCGTCTGCCACGCGGACGAGATTCCGGCCGAGCCGCTCGTGCTCGAGGTCTTTGCGGGCGGCGACGCAGAGATCGAGCTGGTGGAGGACGACGGCGAATCGACCGACTACCGGAACGGCGTCGTCGCGAAGACGATGATTCGTCTCTTCCACCGCGCAGGCGGACGCATGCGACTCGAGCTTGGGGCCAGGCAGGGCTCGTTTGCCGTAGCTCCGCGCACGCTGCACCTGGTCTTCCACGGCTCAGCGCCGCCGCGAGCCGTGCTGCTCGATGCGCGCGCCCTTCCCGAGCGCATCACGCAACCAGGCTTCGTGGCGCACGAAGGTCGCGTTGACGTCTTCCTGGCGGACGACGGGCGCGCCCACTCCGTCGAGGTCGACCCCGCACCGTAAGCAGCGCCGCGAGGCCCAGACTGGATTCGCAGCGACTTCCCCTTTCCATGCGTTAAACTGACCGGACGCCCCGGCTCGCCTCCAGCCCCCAGCCTGGCAAAGGATCCCCCATGCAGCGCCACACTCTCCTCCTGCTCCCGGCCCTCGCTTCCCTCTGCCTTGGCTTCGGCCCCTGCCCGCCGCCGCACATCGAATCGGTCGAGGTCTCGCTTCCAGGCTACGCGCAGCCGCAGACGCCGGGCTCCGGGCTCTCGGGCGAGATGGCGACACCGGCAAAGCTGACGCAGCTCCTCGGGCCAAGCCCCGATCTCAACAAGGTCAACTATCTGCGTACGCACCTGGTAGGTGCGACGGCCGCGCCGATTTCGATCCTGATCGTCGTGCCGGGATTTCTTGGGAGCGCGGCAACCTTCGCCCCCATGGCCGAGCAGCTCGTACGCAGCATGAACGGCGTACTCGAGGTGTGGTCGGTCGATCGCCGCCCGAACCAGCTCGAAGACCGGCTCGGAGGCGACTACGCCGCAGCGGGCGCCGCGCTGGGAGACCTCGCCGCCGTCGCCGAGGGCGTCCAATTCTACCTTCCCGACCAGGACAACGCGCCGCTCGTCGGCGTCGGCGGACAGGCCGGCCCCGAGGACAAGGACGTGAACGGCAACGGCATCATCGATCCGCCGTTCGAGATCGAAGATGCGTTCGGCGCCTCGCGAAGCTGGGTCAAGATGGAGCAAAACGACATGCGCTACGCCGCGTACTGGGGAATCGACACCTACGTACGCGACTGGAAGATCCTCGTCGATGCCGCGCGCGTGATCGTCGGCTCGCAGGGGCTCGTGCTCTTCGGCGGCCACTCGGCGGGGACGGGCTTCGCGGGGATCTTCGCCGCCTACGACTTCGATCCCAGCGTTGGCGTCGATGCCGCCTACCAGAAGATCGACGGCCTGCTGCTGCTCGAGGGCGGCGGGCCCGGCGCTCCGTCGGCGAGCCGTCCGAGCCGCAGCCAGTATCTGGCGCAGGTGGCGTCGCTCGCGACACCCGGTGGTCCGCAGGTCTTCCTGCAGAGCTTCCAGGGCATCGACGTGCCCTCCCTCGGCGCGGCTGCCATGGTGCAGGGCGTCGCGGCCTTCTACGACCCGACCGGGCCGGCGCTCGCGCAGCGCACTCCCGTCTTCGGTGGGCCTCCGATCAGCATCCTGCTCCAGGCGCCCCTGTCGAACGAGGCTGCGATCGGCGCTTTCATCGACGACGACTTCTCCTCCTTCGGCGCGTTCCGGGCCTCGGTCGGCTTCACCGATGACGGCCCCAATCAATGGATCCCGACACCGGCGGATGGCGACGGCTTCTACTTCATGGGCAATGCCACGAACGGCGGCGTGCGCCAGTGGAAGAACATCGACGATCCCACGCTTCCAAGCTGCCCGCCGGGTAGCTTCAACGTCAGCCCCGGCTGCGCCCTCTCCGACAACGGCCCGCAAGCGGCAACGCCGCCGGCTTTCTGGGGCCGGGAGCGCGAGGTCACCGACATCAAGGATCTCGAGCGCGTGCAGTTCTCGAACGGAAACTTCGCAGAGTGGTACTACCTCTCGGGCCGAGTGAGCCTCGATCAGCTCTTCGGCCGCGACTCCTCCTCGCTCGGCGACGAGAGCCTGCTGGCCGTAACGCAGAACGCCAACATGAACCGTCCCGTGTTGGCGATCGGCGGCTCGAACGGCCTGGCGCCCCTGCCCAGCAGCTGGAACAGCTACTTCGCCTCGATCGCGACGCCCGCCGCGGACAAGGAGATCGCAATCGTCGAGGGCTATGCCCACCTCGACCTGCTGACGGCCAAGACGAACGAAGCGGTGCCAATCATGAAACACTGGATCGTGCGGCTGATCGGGCGCAAGCTGCAGCCGTAGGGGCGGCCGCCCGGGTCGGCGCTTGCCGCTGCCTGCCATCCGCCGGGGCCTCTGATAGCCTGTCGGCATGGGCGGCTGGTTCATTCTCTCGGCGATCGGACGCGACAGGCCGGGCCTCGTAGCCGACCTGGCGCAGCTCATCTACGACTGCGACGCCAACCTCGAAGACTCGCGCATGACGATCCTCGGCACGGAGTTCGCGGTCATCCTGCTCTGCTCTTCCACGGCTGCGAACGCCAGCGACAGGCTGGGAGCGGGTGTGAAGCGGCTCGAGCGCGATCTGGGCCTGATGATCCTGCTGCGCGAGCTCGCCGAGGGACCGCGTCCTCCCGTGCCCGCGCCGGGCTCCCTGCTGCACCGCCTGACGGTCGCGGGTGAGGATCGGGCGGGGATCGTTGCGAGCGTGTGCCGCGAGCTGGCGGAGCGCGGCATCAACATCGCCGATCTCTCGACGCGCAGCCTGCCGGGCCCCGGCGGCTCGCCCCATTACCAGATGACGATGGCGATCGAGGTGCCCGAGCGTCTGGACGTTGGCGATCTGCGCCGCGCCCTCGACGAGCTCGCCGACCGGCTCGTGATCGACCTGGCGCTCGAGAGGCTCTGATCGGCTCCGATCGAAGTCCGCCCTAGCGCAGCGCCTGCCAGCGATCCGGAAGCGGGCGCTCGAGGGCCTGGAAGAAGATCTCGAGGAAGCGGTAGGTGAGGCCCCAGACGACGTGCCGCTCGGGGTCTCCGACGACGATCCCCGGATAGAGAGCACCGCCGGCGAGCCGATAGGCGTAGTCGACGTGG
>CAYGXT010000408.1:0-3419 GCA_964353695.1 uncultured Myxococcaceae bacterium | reverse complement strand
TCAACTCGTCCGCCGTGACGTTCGCATTCCGCATCAACGGCTTCACCTCGACCCTTGCCGTCCGCAGCGTGCTCTCGGCCTCCCGTGCGGCACCGTTGATCGAGGCGAGCATCTCGTGCACCTTCGGATCCTTCACCAGGCCGTCCACGTCCCTGGCCAGCGTGGTGAAGGATTCCACCAGATCCTCGAGCGGGATCTGGCTGACCCTGGCGATGGCGCGCATCGTGCGATCCACGATCTCCTCGAGGTTGGAGGGGATCGAGGGGATCTCCGTGTAGGTATCGCCGAGTTGCATGTAGCGCACGGGGGTGTCGGGGTAGTAGCCGAGCTCGATGTAGAGCAGCCCCGTCACGAGGCTCTGGGTCTCGAGGCGTGCTCGCAGGCCGTGATCGATGGCCTCCTTCATGACCTCCCGGTTGGAAAGATCCGCGATGCGGCTCGTCTTCTCCGCGTAGGTCTTCTCGTCGATCTCGATCAGCACAGCCACGTCGCTGGTGCCCGGCTTCTGGTCGTAGCCCAGCATGATCTGCGTAACACGGCCGAGCTGCACGCCCTTGAACTTCACCGCTGCTCCCACGTCGAGGCCGTTCACGGATTCGGGGAAGTAGAGGATGAAGGTTGCCTTCGGTCGTGCCAGCAGACCCGAGCCGAACATGGCGATACCGACCATGACGAGGGCGATGGCGCCCAGCACGAAGACGCCGATGGCGGTGGGGTTCGCTCTTCTACTCATGGCTCATGAGGACCTCGCCGGCGACGCCGCCGAAGCGCCGGGCCTGCCGGCCGGCACGCCCCGGCGGAGAAAGGTCTGAACGTTCGGGTTCGTGCACGATTCGAGCATCTCCCGTGGGCTTCCGGTGGCCACCATGGTACGCGATTGCGTGTCGAGAAATACCCCGTTGCTCGCAATCGCAAAGATGCTCGCGAGCTCATGCGTCACGAGGATGATCGTGGCTCCGAGGCTGTCGCGGAGCTCGAGGATCAGGTCGTCGAGGAGCTTCGAGCTGATCGGATCGAGCCCGGCCGAAGGCTCGTCGAAGAAGAGGATTTCCGGGTCGAGCGCCATGGCCCGGGCCAGTCCGGCTCGCTTGCGCATGCCGCCGCTGATGGCGGCGGGGTAGTAGTCGCCAAAGCCCTTGAGGCCCACCAGCGCGAGCTTGAGACCGACCACCTCGGCGATCTCGGCCGACCCGAGCGTCGTGTACTGCTGCAGGGGCAGCGCGACGTTCTCCGCGAGCGTGAGCGAGCTCCAGAGCGCCCCCTGCTGGAATAGGACGCCCATCTTGCGGAGCATGCCCTCGCGCTCTTCCTGAGGCGCCAGCGTGAAGCTCGCGCCGTCGTAGAGCACCTCGCCCCGTGCCGGCTCGAGCAGCCCCAGCATGGTGCGCATCAGCGTGCTCTTGCCGCAGCCGCTTCCGCCCATGATCACGAAGATATCGCTCCTGCGAATGCTGAAGGACAGGCTCCGCATCACCACGAACTCACCGAAGGCCATGTCGAGGTCGCGGATCACGATGTGCGCGTCGGGCCGGGCCGCGGCCCCGGGCTGTACGGCTGCTGCCACCATCTCAGATCCCCAGGACGTTGCACATCACCGTGAAGACCGCGTCGGTGACGATGATGAGGACGATGCCCGTGACGACCGCCGAGGTCGTTGCCTGCCCGACGGCCGCGGAGTCGTTTCCGCACTGCATGCCGCGCAGGCAGCCCGCCACGGCGATCAGCACGCCAAAGACCGAGCCCTTCACGACGCCGATCATGAAGTTCGTCATCGAGACGGCGTTCATGGTGTGCATCACGTACTGCTCGGGCGTCAAGTCGAGCATCCCGACGCCCACGATCATGCCACCCGCCATCCCGACGAAGTCGGCATACAGCGTGAGCAGCGGCATCATCAGGAACAGCGCCGCCATGCGTGGCAGCACCAGAAATTCCATGGGCGAGATTCCGAAGGTGCGCAGCGCGTCGATCTCCTCCGTCACCTTCATGTTGCCGATCTGTGCGGCGAAGGAGGCGCCCGTACGACCGGCCATGATGATGCCCGTCATCATGGCACCCATCTCGCGCGTCATGGCGATCCCGACGAGGTCCGCAACGTAGACCGTGGCGCCGAACTGCTGGAGCTGCACGGCGCCCACGAAGGCCAGGATCAGCCCGACCAGCAGGCTGATCAGGGAGACGATCCCGAGGGCCGAGGCGCCGCAGTCCTGCATCGCCAGGAAGAAGTCGGTGGCCCGCATGCGGGCGCGCCCGGCGAACAGAGCGGCCACGGCCAGCACCGACTCGCCGAGAAAGGGCACGAAGACGGCGGCGTCGTCCCAGGCGGCGAGCACGCCTTCACCCAGGCGCGTGACGAGACCGGGCTCGCGAGCCGGCGTGCCGCCGCCCCCCCGCTCGGGCACGGCGTCGGCGAGAGCCACCAGCCGGACCACACCCGCCGGAAGGCCTCCAAGCTCTACCGGCACCTCGCGCTCGCGGGCCAGTGCCACCAGCCGGTCTACTACCGCGACGAGGGCGGAGTCCCAGCGCAGCACACCGCGTGCGTCGAACGAAACCCGACTCGGCGGCGCCGGCAGCTCCATCGCACGCCGCAGCTCCGCCGCGGACGGAAGGCCCTGCGCCTTGGTCCAGCTGCCGGCGAGGCGCACCTCGAGGGCCTGCCGCTCGTCGCGATGGAAGGAAAGCTCGCGCGGCTCTGACACGGGGCGGAGTCAATCACAGGGGGCGCGCGAGAGCTAGCGAGGCCTCAGGCCCGCGCGCCGATCAGGACCTGCACCGCCTGCGACAGGCCGTCCACGCTCAGGTGGAACATGGGAAAGAGGCGGCGGACCAGCTTCGTCGTATAGGTCGAGTCCCAGCCCGAGGCCGGATCCGGGTTGACCCAGACGCTGCGCTGAAAGTGTCCGGCGATGCGCTGGAGCCAGACGATCCCTGGCGTGGCCGTCGTCAGGCGCGGATCGATCCCGCCGAAGGGCTCCAGCAGCTCGGTCGGATGCATCGCCGCGTCTCCCACGATCGCCACCTTCCAGCGCGGATCGAGGCGGCGCAGCAGGTCCGACGTCGGCCGCGCCTCGGCCCGCGAGAGCCTGGCGCCGGTGTAGACGTGGTCGTACACGCAGTTGTGGAAGTACCAGGCCTCGAAGTCGCGGAGCCCGCGCTCCTCGTGCAGCGCCGTCAGCAGCCGGCTCACGGGCTCGTAGTAGGGTTCCATGGTTCCACCCACATCCATCAGCAGCAGCAGCCGCACGTCGTTCTTCCGGGGTGCTCGGAAGATCAGCTCGATCTCGCCGGCATTCTTGCAGGTCTCGTCGATGGTCTCGTCGAGGTCGAGCTCCGTCGCGAGCCCCGAGCGCGTGAGCTGGCGCAGGCGCCGCAGCGCCACCCGCATCGAACGCAGGTCGAGGGTGCGGTCGGTGCGG
>CAYGXT010000407.1:0-3424 GCA_964353695.1 uncultured Myxococcaceae bacterium | reverse complement strand
CGCGAACTTCCGGGCCTTCGGTCTCGATGCGATCTCCCCCGGGCCCTCGGACGCGGAACGTCTGAGCGCCGGCCGCCGCGACTGCTCGGGCAAGGAGTGCATCCCCTACCAGCTCATCTGGGGCGGATTCCGGCATCACCTCGACGGCAGCGACGACGAACGTAGCCGCGTGCTGGTACAGGTGACCGGACAGGGCGTTTGCCGCAACTGCATGTTTTCGGTGAAGGACCAGCTCTCCCTCGAGCGCCTCGGCCTCAGCGACAGCGTCACGCTGCGCGACATCCAGGCCGAGCACTCTCTCGGCCCGTCGTTCCTCGGGCGCACGGGCATCTCGTCCACGGTGAGCGACATCCTCACGCAGCTCGCCGCCTACCATCGCGCCCTCGAAGGAACAAGCGGCGAGGTGGACCATCTCCACGCCGGCTTCTGCGAGGAGCTCGAGAAGCTCGCCGAAACCAAGCCCTTCCAGGGCCTTTTCGCCGGCGTGCGGGATAGCTCCCGCTACGGGCGGGCGCTGGGGGATCTCGTCGAGCGCGCCGCCGCCGTTTACGCGGCGCTGGGCGAGCGAGCGCCGCGCAATCCGCAACGGCGGACCGTTTACCTCGCAGGCGACATCGCCGTCAAGATGGACGAGTTTGCCAACGACGGCATCGCGCGGCGTCTCGCCGAGCGGGGCCTGAAGGTGGCGATCGAGCCCTCCCAGGCGCTGCTCGAATACGCCTCGACCGAGGCGCCGGGCGAGATCGCACGCACGGCCGAAGGCCGCGCACGCACACTCGTAGCCATCGCCATGCGGCGGATGCGACGCAAGCAGTACGACCGGGTGCGAAAGCTTCATCCGTGGATTCCGGACGGTGCGACGGCACCGATCCTCGCCGAGAGCGATCGCGTGTTGGGGCGCCATCCGCGCGGCGAGGCGCCGGTCACCATCGGCAGCGTGCTCCACTACTGGAAGCAGCGCCTCTGCGACGGCGCCATCGTCGTGAGCCCCTGGGGCTGCGGCCCGGCGCTGGTGAGCGAGAGCATCCTGCGGCACCAGACCGAGATCCCCCTGCTCTTCGTGTATCACGACGGCTCGCCCATCGACGAGCGGCGCCTCAACGCCTTCGCCTTCCGGCTGCGCCGGGAACCGGCGCGCGCTTCATGACGCGCGGCAGGGCGCGACGCGAGCCGGAGGCGACGCGCGACCGCCTGCTCGACGCGGCGGCCCGGGTCTTCCTCGAGTCCGGCTACGACGGCGCACGCGTGGTGGACATCGCACGCGAGGCGGGCGTGACCACGGGCGCCATCTACGCGCACTTCCGTGACAAGACGGATCTGCTCGTGAAGGCGCTCGGCGCTCGCGGGGTCGAGCCAGCGGGCAATGTGCTGCTGACCGACACCGAGGTTCCCGTGGCCAGCATGCTGCGGACGCTCGGCCAGATCGCGGTCGAAGGCGAGCTTCATCCCACGCAGATGCTGCTGCTCGATGCCGCCGCGGCAGCGCGGCGAGAGGGCGAGCTGCGCGAGCAGCTCACGAACGTCATCGGCCACCACGGGTCCGTGCTGGCCGCGATGGTCGAGCGGGCCCGCGCTGAGAGCGTCATCTCGAACGACGTCTCCACCGCGGCCATCGTGCGCTTCCTGCTGATGCTCGAGTTCGGCTCGATCGTAACGCGCACACTCGGCATTGCGCCGCCAGATCCGAAGGAGTGGACACTCCTCATCGGTCGGCTGCTGGAGGGCGTCGCGCCGCGGCCGGCTACGGCTTCCCGGCGGAGGCCTCGCGGTCCCACGTCCGCGGCGAGACGCCGTCGCGCTTGAGCGCGGCCTTCTGGATGCGGTGGGTCTCGGTCTTGGGCAGTGCGTCGCGAATCTCGACGTAGCGGGGCACCATGAACCCCGCCATACGCCCCTCGCAGTGGCGGATGAGATCCGCGGGCTCGAGCACGTGCCCTTGCTTCGGGACCACCACGACCATCACCTCGTCCTCGCCGAGTTCCGACGGAACGCCGAACACGGCCGACTCGAGCACGGCCGAGTGGGCATTGATCTCGCGCTCCACCTCCCAGGACGAGATGTTCTCGCCCCGCCGCCGCATCGAGTCGGTCTTGCGGTCGACGAAGTAGAGGTTGCCCTGCTCGTCGGCGCTGACGAGATCGCCGGTGCGCAGCCAGCCATCGCGCACCTTCTCTTCGCTCGCCGCCTCATTCTTGTAGTACTCGACGCGGCGCCGCTTGGGGTCGTCGATCCGGAACCAGAGCTCGCCGGGCCTGCCTGGCTGCGCGTCGCTCCCGTCTTCGTCCACGATCCGGTACGCCATCGAAGGCTTGCCGATCGAGCCCTTCGGAGACTGGCCGAAGTTGAACACGGCGAAGCCCGCGCCGTCGACGGCTGCATAGCCCTCGATGATGCGCACGCCGAAGCGCTCCTCGAAGGCGGCCCACACCGAGGCGGGACAGGCCGCGCTAAAGACGACGCGCACCGGATTCTCGGCGTCGTTCGGTCGCTCGGGCTGCTTCATCAGGATCGGGATCATGGCGCCGAGCGCGTTGAATGTCGTGACGCCGTAGCGGCGCAGCTCGTCCCAGAAGCGGCTCGCGGAAAAGCGGCGCGAGAGCACCATCTGGCGGCCGCAGACCAGCGAACGGATCGACGTCAGGCTGAGCGCGTTGGCGTGGAATAGGGGCAGACACGTGTAGAGCACGTCGTCCGGCGCGAGCGCCGCGCCGAACAGGCGGATGCCCGCGATCGTGCCCGGGTCGTAGCGGTTCACGACACCCTTCGGCGCCCCCGTCGTTCCCGAGGTGTACAGCAGCGAGGAAATCCCTCCCGGCGTGATCTCGACGCCGGGGCTCGTCACGGGTGCTGCCATCAGCTCGGCGAAGGTTCGCCAACCCTCGGGCGGAGAAAAGTCCGCCGGCACATCGGTTGTATTGGTCGTATCGACCACGATCTCGCGCAGCTTCTCCAGAGCCGGCCGCAAGGCCGCCACGGCGGGGACATAGTCTGGATGGGTAACGAGGACCGCCGCATCCGAGTGGTCGAGAACGTGACGCAGCCCTTCTCCTTTGAGCGCCACGTTCACGGGCACGGCGTATGCGCCGAGCTTCTGCGTTGCGAAGTAGCTGAAGAGCCACTCCGGCGAGTTCGGCATCATGATCGCGACGCCGACCCCCGGCGCGACGCCCAGGCGGGCTAGACCGTTCGCGGTGCGGTTCACGCAGAGGTCGAGCTCCGCAAACGAGAGCGTGCGGCCTTCGAAGCGAAGGAAGGGCTGCTCGCCGAGTGCGGCGGCCTGCGCCTCGAGCACCGCTGCGAGCGTCGTAGGCTCCGCGCTCAAGACGTCCTGCCCGCCGCGCCGTGCGGCCCCTCGAGCACGTGGATCGCGACGGCCGCCTCCCCGGTGCCGAGGAAGCCACCGCCGTTCTCCGTGAGCCCGATG
>CAYGXT010000406.1:0-3433 GCA_964353695.1 uncultured Myxococcaceae bacterium | reverse complement strand
GGCGGAGGTGCGCTACCACCCCCTGCAGGCGCGCCCCGCCGTTCCCTATCCTGCCGACCGCGCCACGCTGCAGGATTCGAGCCCGGCTACCGGGCTGCGTCTTGCGGTCCCGGCCTCGGGGGGGCCGAGCGACGTGACGTTCCTGTTCAGCACTTTCCTGCCGGAGACGAACCGGCTCGACGGCTTCAGCCCGATCGCGCACTTCACACTCGAGCTCTCGGATGCTCCCGATCCAGCCTCGCTCCCGCAAACAGCGGCCGAGTCGCTGGATCCGCTGGCGAGCGTCGTGCTCCTCGACCTCTCGTCCGGTGCTCGCTTCGGGGAGCGTGTGCCCTTCCGCATCGAGATTCGCAGCGATACGAACGTGCGCGGCGTGGTCTCGCACTCCCTCCTGATTTTTCCGTCGATCCCGCTCACACCGCGTGGACGCTTCGGCCTGGTGGTGACGCGGCGGGCGCTGGTGGATGCGGGGCGTCCCTTCGATCCTTCGCCCTTCTTCTTGGCAGCGCTGGCCGCACCGCAGCCCGGCGAGGACGCCCGTCTGACGCGCGTGCGCGCACTGGCAGGCGACGTGCTCGCCGCGGCGAGGGCTGCCTCGCCACCGATTGCTACCGACGACGTGGCCCTCGCGCTGCGCATCTCGATCCGCTCCACCGACTCGGTTCCGAACGATCTGCTCGCCATCAAGTCACAGCTGCTCGCCGCGCCGGCGCCGGCTTGGACGATCACGAAGGTGACGGCGGAGACCAGCTCGACGAGCCAGGTCGCTGCGATCGTCGAGGGCACCTGGCAGGCGCCCGACTGGCGCAGCAACGGCTTCTTCGTGCGCAATGTGGCAGGCGTGCCGATCCGGCAGGCGACGCACAGCGTGCCGTTCATTTTGGCGCTTCCGAAGGCCGCGCTCTCGCATCCGGTGCCGATCACCATGTATCAGCACGGCAATCCGGGGAGCTCCGAGCGCGAGGTCCCGAGCCACGCGCGAAAGACGCTGGCCGGAGCGGGCTTCGCGGTGGTCGGCTTCACGGATCCGCTCAACCGCGAAGTGGCGCCGGCCGAGAGCGATCCGGTGGCGAAGGTGACGGCGCAGGTCTACGCCATCTTCCTTCCGCTCACGCAGTTTCAGCGCATGCCCGATTACTGGGTCGAGACCAACGCCGAGCAGCTCGCCTTCGTGCGGATGCTTTCGACGCTAGGCAGCTTGGACGTGCTCCCGGTGGGAGCGCCCGACGGCGTACCCGATCTCAATCCGACCCTGCCGCTGACCTACGTCGGAATCAGCGAGGGCGCGAACCACGGACCCGGTCTGCTGCCCTACGCGCCGGAGATCAAGGCGGCGGCGCTGGTGGCCGGCGGGCGCCGCTTCACCGAGGTGCTGATCCACCAGCAGGCGCAGGTGATCCTCTCGCAGCTCGGCGGCTTCTTCCAGAACGTCACCCCGGCCGAGATCTGGGCCTCCCTTTCACTGTTTCAGGGCATGTTCGACCTACAGGATGAGCACAATCACGCGCGCTTCCTCTACCGTGATCCCTTTGTGATCGGGGGCACCACGCGCAGGGCCAGCCTGCTCCTGGTGGAGGGGCTCGACGATTCCCTGGTGCCGAATCATGCCACCGACTCCCTGGCCTGGGAGGTCGGACGCTTGCCGCATCTGGCGCCGGTGCAGCGAGAGATTCCGTTCCTTACGACGGTGACCGGCCCTGTGATTGGCAACGTGGACGCGCAGACGAGCGCGGCGCTCTTCCAATACGTGCCTACCGGCGTGCCGGGGATCCCTCCGACGCCGGGCTGCGCCGCGCTGGCGCCGACCAGTGGCAGCGAAGGGCATTACTGCGCCCAGAGCGCCGCCGAGTCGCTCCACCAGCGTGAGGTATTCTTCCAGAGCGCGCTCGTGGGCGTGCCGCGCATCATCAATCCATTCTCCGAGTGAGGAGGGCCGCGTGACGGAGCCCGTTCGCCTGGAGCGCCGCGGGGCCGTGGCGCTGCTCACCCTCGATCGTCCCTCGCTGTTGAACGCCCTCGACCGGGCGACGCTCGAGGCATTGCACGCGCACGTCGCCGCTCTCGCGAAGGATGCGTCGCTGCGCGCGGTCGTCGTGACGGGGGAGGGCAGGGCGTTCGCGGCAGGCGCCGACATCGCCGAGATGCGGAGCCTCGACGCCCTCGGCGGCGAAGCTTTCAGCCGGCTGGGGCATGCCGCGCTCGGCGCTCTCGAGGCGCTCGCCGTTCCGACCATCGCCGCGGTGAATGGCTTCGCGTTGGGAGGTGGCTGCGAGCTCGCCTGCGCCTGCGACTGGATCTACGCCTCCAACAAGGCACGCTTTGGCCAGCCCGAGGTCAACCTCGGACTGCTGCCGGGCTTCGGCGGTACGAGCCGGCTGCTGCGGCGCGTGGGTCTCGCCTGGGCCAAGGAGCTCGTGCTCTCGGGCGAGCCCATCGATGCCGAGACCGCCCAGCGCATCGGTCTCGTGAACCGCATCTTCGCGCCCGAGGCGCTGTTGCCTGCGGCCCTCGCGGCCGGCGAGACGATCGCGCGCAAGGGCCCCTTTGCCGTGGCGCAGGCCAAGCGCGTGCTCCAGGAGGGCCAGGACGCCGACGTACGCACGGCGCATGCCCTCGAGCAGCAGGCCTTCGGCGTGGTCTTCGCCAGCGCGGATCGCGGCGAAGGGATGGACGCATTCCTCGGCAAGCGCGAAGCGAAGTTCGAGGGGAAGTAGCCTCCGCTACGCCCGCGCCTCCGCTTCGCGGGCGCAGCGGATGCAGAGCACGGCATCGGCCATCACGCGCAGGCGGTCGGGCTCGATCGCCTCGCCGCAGCCACGGCAGCTGCCAAAAGTTCCGCGATCCATGGCCTCGAGGGCGCGGTCGATGGCGTCGAGGCGCTTCAGCGAGAGACGCTCGAGGGCGTCGTCGAAGCGTACGGCTGCCGCGGCATCGCCACGGTCGACCTCGTCGGCGCTCCCGTCGCGGCTCTCTTCGAGCAGCGACCCGATCTCGGCCTCGATCCGCTTGTTCGCGGCCACGATCCGCGCTCGGTCGGCCACGAGCTCGCGCTGCAGCTCCTCGAAGAGCTTCCCCTCCGAGCGTGCATGGCCCGCGAGCTCGCTGCCCCCGCCGTCCTCCGCGCGAAGCTGCGTCGCGCGCGAAACCAAAAGCGTCCGTTTCTGAGCCGGCGCCAGCACATCGCATTCAACCAGGCCCACGCACGGCTGGAGGCGCTTGACCTCGCAGAGCTCGTCGAGGGCGACGCTCCCATGCCGGCGCCCTCCATTCAGCTCCGACGCGTCGGCGCTGATGACGCGAAGGTTCGGGCAGCGATGAAAGTGATGACGCATCTTTCGTTCTCCTAGGAGTCCGGGGCAAAGCCCTGCAGGTAGGGCAGTCGCGCGGCCGTGGCCTCGATGTCGGCTCCCGCCTCCAGCAGGACGGCCGTGTT
>CAYGXT010000405.1:0-3440 GCA_964353695.1 uncultured Myxococcaceae bacterium | reverse complement strand
CCATGTACCACTACCTCGCCGAGTCGCGATACAACGGCGGCGAGATCGTCACCATCGCGCCCGACTTCAGCCCTTCGGCGATCCATGCCGATTATCACCAGCCGATCCGGATCGGTACCGACGCCGCATTCGCGCTGGCCATGTGCAAGATCATCATCGATGCGGGTCTCTACCCGAAGCAGTTCGTGCAGGAGCAGACCGACCTGCCACTGCTGGTGCGCATGGACACGGGCCGCTTTCTGCGCGGGAGCGACGTGGTCGCCGGCGATCGCGAGGACCAGTTCTTCTGGTGGGATGAGCTCTCGAGCACGCTCACGCCTGCACCGCGCGGCACGCTGGCCACGCTGGGCATCGATCCCGCCCTCGAGGGCTGCTACCGCGCGGTTCTCGCCGACGGACGTACGGTGGACGTGGAGCCGGTCTTCGCCCGCCTGCGGCGACAGCTCGAGGACTACACGCCGGAGAAGGCCGGGGCGATCTGCGAGATCCACCCCGACAACATCCGCGCGCTGGCGCTCAAGGTGGCGACGCGCAAGACCAAGATCTTCGTCGGCTGCAACTCGGGCAAGTCCTACCACGGCGACCTGATGGAGCGCGCCATGGCGCTGCTCCTCGCGCTCACCGGAAACTGGGGAAAGAAAGGAACAGGCGTACGCTCCTGGGCCGTGATCGGCCTCGACGGTCAGGCCTTCATGACCCAGAAGGGCGCGCCCGGGCAGGAGGCTGCGCAGCGTTTCATCGCGAATCTCGTGCGCATGCGCCGCATGCTCGGCGCGGGCGACCCGACCATGAGCACCGAGATGATGCAGAACCGCGCCGCGGAGATGGCCGGCGAGCTCGGCGGCATGGGCCGCACCATGCCGCCGGTCTATCTCTGGTATCACCAATACGGCTACAAGGAGCGTTGGAACGAGCCCGACAACCACGATCCGGCCATGCCACGCAGCTTTGACGCCTATCTCGAAGAAGCGGCCGAGAAGGGCTGGTGGGAAGGGAGCCTGCCGCAGCTCTGGAAGGACGTGGAGCCCCGCGTGCTGGTCGAGGCCGGCGGCAACCTGCTGCGGCGCCAGCGGGGCGGGAAGACGCTGCTGCTCGAGCATCTCTGGCCGAAGCTGAAGATGATCGTGTCGATCGACTCGCGCATGAGCACCACCGGTCTGTACTCGGACTACGTCCTGCCCGCGGCCCAACACGGGGAGAAGATCCAGCACAGCATGCCGTCGGTACACCATCTCAACTGCGTGCTGGCCGATCGGGCCGTAGCGCCGGCGGGGCAGGCGCTCTCGGACCACGAGATCGGCTTGCGACTGCTCGAGAAGGTCGAGGAGCGCGCCGCCGCACGCGGTCTCACGGAGTTCAGCGATGCGAAGGGGCGCAAGCGCAGCCTGCAGGGCCTGGTGGCGGCGGCGACGCTCGGCGGCAGCATGCGCGACGAGGAGAAGCGCTTCGACGAGGCCGTGCGCGACAACGCCGTCTACGGCGTGCTGCCGCCGGGCACCACGCTCGAGACGCTGCGGGAGAAGGGAGCGATCCGCTTCTCCGGCTGGGGCATCGTGGGGCACGGCCCTTCGCAGGCTTCGCCGCTTCGCCCCGACGAGGTGCACAATCCGTTTCGCTGGCACACCGAGGAGAAGGTGCCCTACGACACGCTCACGCGGCGGGCGCAGTTCTACATCGATCACGAGTGGTTCCTGGAGGCGGGAGAGGCGCTGCCGACCCATAAGGAGACGCCCGGGCACGGTGGCCCGCGTCGGCGCTTCCTGCTCACCAGCGGTCACAACCGCTGGAGCATCCATTCGATGAACATGACGAATCGCATGCTGCTCAACACGCACCGCGGCGAGCCGTTCGCCTTTCTCAACCCGCAGGATGCCGCCAGCCTCGGCGTCGAGAACGGCGAGACGATCGAGGTCGCGAGCGACGTGGGGCAGGCCCGCATGGCCGCGAAGCTCTCCCCAGCCTGCCGTCCCGGTCAGGTGATCCTCTACAATGGTTTCGAGCCCTTCATGCATCCGGACTGGCAGGGCCAGGCGGAGCTCGAGCCGGGCCAGATGAAGTGGCTCGGTCTTGCGGGCGGCTACGGGCATCTCAAATACCGCGCCTTCTCCTGGCAGCCGGTCCCGACCGACCGGGCCGTGCGAGTAGACGTGCGCAAGGTGGACGGAGCGCGATGAGCCTGCACACCCCGATCTGCGATCTCTTCGGCATCGAGCACCCGATCTTTTTGGCCGGCATGGGTGGCGTTGCCTATGCGGAGCTGTGCGCGGCGGTGTCGGAGGCCGGCGGCTTCGGAACGCTGGGGATGGTCGGCTTCTCGCCGGCACGCATTCGCGACGAGATGCGCGAGGTGCGGCGGCGCACGAGCCGTCCCTTCGGCGTCGACCTGCTGGCCGCGCTGCCGGATCACATCCATGCTGCCATCGACGTGATCCTCGACGAGGGAGCCTCGGCCTTCATCGCCGGCCTCGGCGTGCCGGAGCCCGTCATCGAGAAGTGTCACCGACGGGGCGTGCGGGTGATGGCCGTCTGCGGGAAGGTCAGCCACGCGGTACACGCAGAGGCTGCGGGCTGTGATGCGGTGGTGGCGCAGGGTACGGAGGCCGGCGGGCATACCGGCAGCATCGGCGGCATGGCGCTGGTGCCCCAGACCGTCGATGCCGTGGGCATCCCCGTACTCGCGGCGGGCGCGATCGTGGATGGCCGGGGACTCGCCGCTGCGCTCGCTTTCGGCGCGCAGGGGGCCTGGATCGGGACGCGCTTCATCGCCTCGAACGAGGCGCGTGCCGCGGCGGTCTACAAGCGCCGACTGGTGGAGGCGGGCGGCGCCGACACGCGCATCACGCGCTGCTACTCGGGCAAGACCATGCGCGTGCTCAATAACCGGCACGTCGAAGAGTGGGAGAGGCGCGCGGGCGAGATCCAGCCGTTTCCGCTTCAGTTCCTGAAGAGCGCGAGTGAAGGCCTGCTCTCCTTTGCCGACGACGCGACGGCCGACGCCGAGCGCAGCTGCATGCCTGCCGGGCAGGGCGTGGGCGGGATCGAGGAGATTCTGCCCGTGGCGGAGATCGTGGAGCGCCTGCTGCACGATGCGCGCGCCACGATCGAGCGCCTCGCGAAGCTCGCCCCGACGAGCGGGAGCGAGGCGACCGCCGCAAGGCGGTAGCCCGCGCGGCGCATGGGGACGATCCTCTTTCGCAATGGGATGCTCTGGAAGGGCGAGCGTCCGGAGCCGCAGCCCGGCTGGCTGCTGGTGCAGGGCGACCGCATCGTCGCCTGCGCAGCGGCGGGCGAGCCCGAGCCGGCCGCGGAATCGACGGTCGATCTCGGCGGCGGGCACCTGCTGCCTGGCTTCTGTGACGCGCACTCGCATCTCTCGGTCGGCGCCTGGCTCCCCGCGGTAGGGGACGGGAGAGATGCGAGTGCGCGTCACAGAAGCCAGG
>CAYGXT010000404.1:0-3452 GCA_964353695.1 uncultured Myxococcaceae bacterium | reverse complement strand
CGCTCCTGGAGCTTCTCGCGGTCGTAGTCCGAGGTGGTCTCCTCGACCTGCTTGCGCAGCTCATTGCAGCGTCCTTCGATGTCCTTCTTGACACCGGCGCCGTCGATGATCGTGGTGTTGTCCTTGTCGATCTGGACGCGCTTGGCCTTGCCGAGATCCTTGAGGGTCACGTTCTCGAGCTTGAGACCGAGCTCCTCGGCGATGACCTGGCCGCCCGTGAGGACCGCCATGTCCTGCAGCATCGCCTTGCGGCGATCGCCGAAGCCGGGCGCCTTCACCGCGGCGCAGTTGAGCGTGCCGCGGATCTTGTTCACCACGAGCGTGGCGAGCGCCTCGCCCTCGATGTCCTCGGCCACGATCAGGAGCGGCTTGCCCCCGCGCGCGACCTGCTCGAGCAGCGGCAGCATGTCCTTCATGCTCGAGATCTTCTTCTCGTGCAGCAGGATCACGCAGTCGTCGAGGACGACCTCCATGCGCTCCGGATCGGTCACGAAGTAGGGCGAGAGGTAGCCGCGGTCGAACTGCATGCCCTCGACCACGTCGAGGACGGTGTCCATCGACTTGGCCTCTTCGACCGTGATCACGCCTTCCTTGCCGACCTTCTCCATGGCCTGCGAGATGATCTTGCCGATCGTCTCGTCGCCGTTGGCGGAGATGGTGCCGACCTGGGCGATCTCGCCCGAGTCGCGCGTGGGCTTGGACATCTTCTTGAGCTCTTCCACCAGCGAGGTGACGGCCTTGTCGATGCCGCGCTTGAGCTCCATCGGGTTCATGCCCGCTACCACCATCTTGCTGCCCTCGCGGAAGATCGCCTGGGCGAGCACGGTGGCGGTGGTGGTGCCGTCGCCTGCGACGTCCGAGGTCTTGCTGGCGACCTCGCGCACCATCTGGGCGCCCATGTTCTCGAACCTGTCTTCGAACTCGATTTCCTTGGCGACCGTGACGCCGTCCTTGGTCACGGTGGGCGAGCCGAAGCTCTTCTCGATGATGACGTTGCGGCCCTTGGGGCCGAGCGTTACGCGGACGGCGTTCGCGAGCTGATTCACACCGGAGAGCAGCTTCGCGCGCGCCTCCTGGTCGAACTTGATCTCTTTGGCCATTTGGCTGTGACTCCGATCAAAAAGTTGGGGGTGCGTTACTCGAGGATGCCGAGGACGTCGTCCTCGCGGATCATCAGGTGCTCTTCACCTTCGATGTTGATCTCGGTCCCGGAGTACTTGCTGAAGAGCACGCGGTCACCCTTCTTGACCTCGGGCGTCTGGACCTTGCCGTCGTCCGTGATCTTGCCCTTGCCGACGGCGATGACCTTGCCCTCCTGGGGCTTTTCCTTCGCCGTGTCCGGGATGATGATCCCACCCTTGGTCTTCGCCTCTTCGTCGACGCGCTTCACGATGATGCGGTCCTGAAGCGGACGGATCTTCATTGATTCACTCCTCCCTGCGGGCCCCGGTTGGGGCTGCGATTTCATTGTCTTCGCGTGGTTTTGCGGCGTAGCGCCGGGGTGTTACCGCACCGGCGGGCCGCTTGGCACTCTCGGTTGGAGAGTGCCAAGGCGGGCCGAATGTATGCACCGCGTGGGGGGGATGCAAGGCCAGGGGCGCCGAAATGGCCTGCCCCCCTTGACGTGGGCCGTTCCATGCCCGATTTTCGCAGCGAAAGGAGGACGAAAATGGCGCTGACTCGACGCCAGAAGCACGTCTTGGACGCGGTCCGGAGCTTCATCTCCCGCGAGGGCTATTCGCCAAGTCTCGCGGAAATCGGAGACTCGCTCGGCCTCACGTCGGTCGCCACCGTGCATCGCCACGTGGCCCGGCTGGTCGAGAAGGGCATGCTGCGCAAGGACCCGAACCGCTCGCGCTCGGTGGAGGTGGTCGAGGCCGAGCCCCCGACGGCCGTGTCGCTGCCCCTGCTCGGGATCGTAGCGGCAGGGGCGCCGATCGAGGTCTTCGAGGATCCCGAGACGATCGCCGTGCCCCGCGAGCTCGTAGGGCGGCGGCGAGGCAGCTTCGTGCTCCGCGTACGCGGCGACTCCATGATCGACGAGCAGATCCGGGACGGCGACTACGTAGTGGTGGATAGCCGCTCCGAAGCCCGCGACGGCGAGGTGGTGGTGGCCGTGGTGCGGGGCCGGGAGGCCACACTCAAGAAGCTCCGGCGCAAGGGCGACCGCATCCAGCTCGTGCCGGCCAACACGTCGCTGAGGACGCTCGACCTCCCGGCGCAGGACGTCGAGATTCGCGGCGTCGTCCGCGGCCTGATGCGCCAATATGCCAGGTCTCCCGTCTCCCGGGCTCGTTGACGGCGCCTTCCTCGCAGCTAGTCTCAAACGACGTTCGCTTTCATTTTCAAGGGGTTGCGCTCTGGTACGGCTCACGCGAGCAGTCGAGTTCTCGAGCTCCCTCCGCTACTGGCGGCCGGAGCTGTCGGCGGAGGAGAACCTGCGTCTCTTCGGAGCCTGCACGCGCCCGCACGGCCACAACTACAGGCTCGAGGTCACTCTCCGCGGCGAGCCCGACCCGATCACCGGCATGGTGGTCGATCTCAAGGACGTGAAGGATCTCCTCGAGCGGGAGGTCGTGGAGCGCTTCGACCACCGCGACCTGGTGGCCGACACGCCCTACTTCGAGAAGCAGGTGCCGACGCCCGAGAACTTCGCGCGGCTGCTGCACCGGCTCCTGGCGACTGTCTTTCCTTCGGGCCTGCTCGACCGCACCCGGCTCTACCAGGACCCGGACCATTGGGTCGACGTCCTCTCGGCCGAGCCGGAGCCGCCCGCGTGATCCGCTCGACCCGCCGCTACCGCTTCGCGGCGGCCCATGTGCTGGCCAGCCCGGTGCTGCCCGAGGCGGAGAACCGCCGCGTGTACGGCAAATGCGCCAACCCGAACGGCCATGGCCACGACTACGGTCTCGAGATCACACTCGGTGGGAGTGTCGATCCGGTCGCTGGCTGGATCCTGCCCCCGGCCGTTCTCGATGCGCTGGTGCAGGAGCGCATCCTTGACCGCTTCGACCATCGCCTGCTCAACGAGGATCCACTCTTCGCCGAGCGCGTGCCGACGGCGGAGAGCATCGCGGTCGTGGTGCACGGGGAGCTGGCCGCGCCCATCGCGGCCCTGGGCCCGGCGCACCTCGTGCGCGTGCGCGTGGTCGAGACGCCGCGCAATACGTTCGATTATGGGGAGCCCACATGAGCCAGGACGACATCGACCCGATCGAGCCGCTGATCTGCGCGCAGATCAAGGAGCTCGGCGAGGACCCGGGCCGCGACGGTCTCGCACGCACTCCCCACCGCGTGGCGAAGGCCCTGCGTTTTCTCACGTCCGGCTATGGGCAGGATCCGATCGCGCTGCTCAACGGCGCTCTCTTCGACGTCTCCTACGACGAGATGGTGCTGGTCACGGACATCGATTTCTTCAGCCTCTGCGAGCACCATATGCTGCCCTTCTTCGG
>CAYGXT010000403.1:0-3458 GCA_964353695.1 uncultured Myxococcaceae bacterium | reverse complement strand
GGGGCTGCGGCGCCCGACGGCGAATAGATCGCTCGATCCCGCGAGCCGCGATGCGAGCTCACCCGCCTGGCTCGCGTCGCCTCGCCAGAAGCGGCGTACGGCCTGCCGGTAGCGGTCGTTCCACTCGGCCCAGTCGGACGGGAAGGCGCCGAGCTGATAGCCGCCGGGCCCGAGATCCCACGGCTCCGCAATCAGCTTGAGGCGAGACAGCACGGGATCCTGCTGCACGGCGAAAAGGAAGCGCGAGGCTTGACTGAACGCATTCGGGTCCCGAGCCAGCGTGGGCACGAGATCGAAGCGGAAGCCGTCGACGTGCATCTCTGTCGCCCAGTAGCGCAGGCTGTCGAGCACGAGCTGGAGCGTTCGGGGATGCCGTACGTCGAGAGAGTTGCCGCAGCCCGTGAAATCCTCGTACTCAGCGGGGTTCTCCGCCAAGAGGCGGTAGTAGCAGGCGTTGTCGATGCCGCGGAAGCAGAGCGTCGGCCCGAGCGGCCCTCCCTCTCCGGTGTGGTTGTAGACGACGTCGAGCACCACCTCGAGACCCGCGCGGTGAAGGCGCCGCACCATCGAGCGGAACTCCGACACCGGATCGCCGCCGCGCGTCGCGAAGCGGACGTCGGGCGCGAAGAAGCCAACGCTGTTGTAGCCCCAGTAGTTCGTGAGCCCGAGCTGCGCGAGGCGCGCGTCTACGCCCGACTGGTGGATGGGCAGGAGCTCGAGCGTAGTGATACCGAGCTGCGCAAAGTGCTCGAGGAGAGGCTCCGAGGCGAGCCCGAGGTAGGTGCCCCGGAGATCCTCTGGCACCTCGGGATGCAGCTGGCTCATGCCTTTCACGTGGCATTCGTAGAGGACAGTATGCGTCCACGGGATGCGCGGCAGGCGGTCGTCGCCCCAGACGAAGGCGCCGTCCACGATCACGCACTTCGGGACGAGCGGCGCGGAGTCCGTCCCCTCGGGCGTCGGCTCGCCGCCAGGTGTAGGGACGTGGTCGAGCAGCGCGTCGTGCCAGGTGTAGCCAGAGGTGAAGGCGCGGGCGTAGGGGTCGGCGACGAGCTTGCGCGGGTTGAAGCGGTGACCCAGGGCGGGCGCCCATGGCCCGTGCACGCGATAGGCGTAGCGCTGGCCCGGCCGGAGGTCCGGGAGATAGGCGTGCCAGATGTCTCCCGAGCGCTGCAGGATCGGGATGCGCTCGCACTCTCTCGACTCGTCGTCGAAGAGGCAGAGCTCGACGGCCGCGGCGTTCTCCGAGAAAAGGGCGAAGTTGACGCCGGCCTCGTCCCAGGTGGCGCCGAGCGGATTCGGCCGTCCCGGCCAGACGCGCGTCACGGCCGCTCCAGCGCGTCGCGGGCGGCCGACTGGAGCAGGTGCTCCCAGCGCATGGCCGGCGCTCGCCACGACACGTCGAGCCCGAGCAGGCGCCGCTGTAGCGCCGGGAGCCCGCCGGCGTCCGCGAGGGTCGCCACCGCAGCCGTGGCAGAGACGAGCGTCTCGACCGAGAGCGGAGAGAACAGAACGCCGGTCGCCTGGCTCCAATCGAGACCCTTCGCCAGACGGTGCGGCTCCGCGATGCTGTCGGAGAGGCCTCCGACCCGGTGCGCGACGGGCAAGGCTCCGTAGCGCTGCGCGATCATCTGCACCAGGCCGCAGGGCTCGAAGCGCGACGGGATCAGCACCGCGTCCGCGGCTGCGTAGAGGCGGCGCGCCAGCGCGTCGTCGAAGCCGATACGCAGCGCCACGCGGCGTGGATGACGAGCGGCCGCCACGCCGATGTTTGCCGCGATGGCCGCGTCGCCGCTCCCGAGAAGCGCGAGCGTGGCGCCGCCGGCCACCAGAGCATCCACCGCTTCGGCCATCACGTCCCAGCCCTTCTGCTGCGCGAAGCGCCCGATCGCCACGCAGAGGCGGCCAGGGGGCGTTCGCTCGAGGCCGAGCTCGGCCAGCAGCGCCGCGCGGCAGCTCGCCTTGCCCTCCGGTTTTTCGGCCGAGAACGTCGCCGGCAGTGCGGCGTCGGTGGCCGGATCGAAACGCTTGATGTCGATGCCGTTGGCGATGCCCGACAGCCGATGCGCGAGGAAGGTGTAGGCGCCTTCGAGGCCCTCTCCCGCCGGCGCGCGCTGGATCTCGCGCGCGTAGCCCGGCGACACCGCGACGATGCGGTCCGCGAACATGATGCCGGCCTTGAGCAGGCAGAGCGTGCCCCAGGCCTCGACGCCGTCGGGATGATAAAGGCCGGGCGGGAGCCCGGTGAGCGCATAGTGCTCGGGCGGGCAGCGCCCCTGGTAGGCGTTGTTGTGGACGACCTGCACCGTCGCCACTCTCCGGCTTGCGCCCTGAGGAAAGACCGTGCGCAGCGTGGCCACGGCGAGGGCAGCATGCCAGTCGTGCGCCACCAGCACGTCCGGCGGATCAGCCTCACAGAGGTAAGCCGCCGCGCGTGCGAGCGCGATGTAGCGCAGCGGATTGTCGGGGTAGTCACGGCCCTGCTCGCCGTACAGACCGGGGCGATCATACAGCTCGGGCAGGTCGAGCAGCCGCAGCCGGACGCCCGGCGCGAGCCAGCCTTCGAGCCAGCGCCCTTCGAGCTCGCCGTCCGGGAACGCAATGCGCATCTCGCCCGCGGTCGTGAGCGGGGGACAGTCCGGGCTCGCGAGCGCGCGCCGGTAGGCCGGCAGCACGCAGGTGAGCGTGTGGCCGCGCTCGGCGAGAGCGAGAACAAGGCCCGTGACGGCGTCGCCGAGCCCGCCGGACTGCACGAGCGGCGCGAGCTCCGCGGCCGCGAAATAGATGCGCACGCTGGCTCTGTCCCTACACGTCGAATTCGTCGGTCTGGCCGAAGGCCTCCCGCGTTACGACCACCACGCCGCCTTTGCTCACGCTGAAGCGCTTGCTGTCGTCCTCCGGATCCTCGCCGATGATCTCGCCGGGCGGGATGCGCACGCCCTTGTCCACGATGCAGCGGTGTAGCCGCGCGCCGCGGCCCACGTCCACCTCGGGGAAGAGGATGCTGTCGCTGACGTGGCTGAAGCTGTTCACGCGCACGCGGTGGAAGAGCACGCTGCGCTCCAGCCGGCCGCCCGAGACGATCACGCCCGGGCCGACGATCGAGTCCTCCGCCATGCCGACACGGCCGGAGCTGCGGTCGGCGAAGACGAACTTCGCCGGGCCTGCCCAGGGCTGCACGCCGCGGATCGGCCACAGTGGATTGTAGAGGTTGAGCTGGGGCTCGACCGAGACCAGGTCGAGGCTCGCTTCGAAGTAGGAATCGATCGTGCCGACGTCCCGCCAATAGCCGCGCGCCCGCTCGCTCTCTCCCGGGCAGAGCTGCGTCGCGAAGTCGTAGGCGAACACGTTCATACGCTCGTGGGCGGACGAGAGAATATCCTTGCCGAAGTCGTGGCTCGTGGTTTCGAGCGATGCGTTGCGCCGGAGCTCGTCGAGAAGGGGCTGGGTACGGAAGA
>CAYGXT010000402.1:0-3459 GCA_964353695.1 uncultured Myxococcaceae bacterium | reverse complement strand
GGCCACCACCGGAATCTCGCGCCCGAGCAGCGGCAGGCGCAGCGTTGCGCCGACAAAGCGGCTCCAGCGCGCGTCCTCCGGGTGCACGGCCACGGCCGTATCACCGAGCAGCGTCTCGGGCCGCGTCGTCTCGACCTCGAGGCACCCGCTCCCATCCACCAGCTCATAGCGGATGCGGTACAGCTTCCCGGCCACGGGCTTGTGCGGACTCTCCAGGTCCGAGAGCACGGTGCTGCAGCGCGGGCACCAGGAGACCAGGTACTCGGAGCGGTAGATCAGCCCCTCGTGATACAGCCGGACGAAGACCTCGCGCACGGCACGCGAGAGGCCGGGATCCAGCGTGAAACGCTCGCGGCTCCAGTCGCACGAGGAGCCGAGGGCCTGCAGTTGCAGCAGGATCCGGGCGCCGTACTGCGCCTTCCACTCCCAGACGCGGTCCACGAAGGCCTCGCGGCCGAGATCGTGCCGGGTCTTGCCCTGCTTCGCGATCTCGCGCTCGACCACGACCTGGGTCGAGATGCCGGCGTGATCCGTCCCGGGCAGCCAGAGCACGTTGTAGCCCTGCAGTCGCTTGTGCCGGGAGAGCAGGTCCTGGAGCGTGTTGTTGAGGGCATGCCCCAGATGGAGCGAGCCCGTCACGTTGGGCGGCGGGATCACGATCGAGAACGCGGGGCGCGGATCGTCGGGATCCGCAAAAAACACGCCGCGGGCAAGCCACTCGCGGTACCAGCGCGCCTCTGCGGGGCCGGGATCGAAGCGCTTCGGCAGCGACGGAGGCGCCAGGTCGGGCATGCTCCGCGAGTCTACGGCTGGCCGCGTGTGGCGGCCAGCACCCCGCGGCTACGAGTCTTCTCGGTCGTCCTTCATGCGCCGGATCTCCTCGCGAATCAGCTGCTCCGCCATCTGCGGGATCACCTCCCATGCGATGCTCTCGATGCGCTCGAGCGCCTGTCGCACGATGGTGTCGGAGAGATCGGCAAAGGCCTCCCACGCCACCTTCTCGAGCGTGTCGTGGAGTCGCTGGCGCAATGCGGGCGAGAGATCGACCGAGTGGCCGGCCGCAGACGTCGCGGCAGCGTCCGGCGGCGGCGCCGCGAGCGGTTCCAGCTCGGGCTCCGTCGGCGCTGCGGGCCTGGCTGCCGAAGCGGGAATCGGCCCGAGGGAAACGGCGAGCTCGCCACGCGACGTAGCGAGGGGATCCTCGGCAGCGAGAATCGTTCCGAGGGCAGTGGCGTGCTCGCCACGCGACGTCGCGAGGGGATCCTCGAGATGCGAGAACGAGAGGTCGTAGCTGGAGGCGCGGCGCAAATCGAGCACGGCGTCTTCGGCCGGATCGTCCGCGCCGAAGCGGCTCGCGGGCGGCAGCAGCTCGAGCACGTCAGCCGCTTCGGCTTCTGCGGCGGCCGCGAAGGGCGGCTCGTCGAAGCCGAGGTCGAAGTCGTCATCGGGGATCAGGCTCGCGGGCTCCGGTGCGACGGCTCGCGGCGAGAGCAGGTCGATGTCCGCCGTCAGCGGTGCGAAGACCGGCGAGCCGCGGAAGCTGTCCTGGCTGACCTCGAAGACCTCGATGACTGCGGCGGGGCGCACGGGCTCGGGCTCCATCGGAGCGAACTCGCTCGCGTTGAGCAGATCGTCGGGGTCCGGCTCTTCTTCGGCCACCGTAACCAGCTCAGGCTCTCCGGCCGTGGCACGAGGGTCTAAGTCGAGCGAGTCGTCGCTGAAGCGCATCGCCTGCGCAAGCTGGTCCTCGAAGAACGGATCGCCCGCAAGCTCGGCCTCCGCGAGCGGCGGCAGGGTTGGTATGTCGAAGCCCTCTGCCGCGCTGGACGGCGCAGCCTCCTGCGTGGCGGCCTGGCTGGCGCGCGCCATCAAATCCTTCACCTGCTGCACGAGCGCCTGGGCCTCGAAGGGCTTCGTCACGTGGCCATCCGCGCCGACGCGGCGTGCACGCTCCTGGTCGAACGCCTCGAAGGTGCCGGTCAGCAGTAGCACCGGAATGTGTCGTAGGGCCGGATCGGTCTTGATCGCCTCGCAGACCTCGTAGCCGTTGCGGCCG
This sequence comes from uncultured Myxococcaceae bacterium, assembly GCA_964353695.1. Lineage (GTDB taxonomy): Bacteria > Myxococcota_A > UBA9160 > UBA9160 > UBA9160 > MYXO. Next base: position 1,403 of record CAYGXT010000402.1, on the reverse strand, counting down.
GGCATCACGATGTCGGCGAGCACGAGATCGGGACGCAGCTCCCGGGCGCGGACGACGGCGTCGTCGCCGTTGCTCACGGTGACGAGCACGATGTCCTCGCTGGCGAAGCTCAATCCGACGACCTTCTGGATCGTGACGCTGTCGTCGGCAAGAAGCAGGGTCTTGGGCATGGCTCCCCCGGGTGGCGGCGCTGCTGCGGCGCGGGCCAACCGGCCCCGCCTCGAGATGTCTTATCGTCGGCCGCGCAGGAGAGATTGAATCCTTTCTGCGTGTCCGAGTCGAGCCTCTCCCTGCGGGGCGAACCAGGAAGGTCCGGCGGCGCCCGCTGGGGCCGTCAAGTGAGGAGCGGCCGGCTCCGAGAAGAGGCCAGGACGATGCCGCGCACGGCGCGGCTCCGGAGAACAGCGCAATGATCCTGCGAGCGGCCGCCCGGAGCGATGTAGGCCGCCGGCGGCGGACCAACGAGGACCGCCACGGCGAAGACCCCACCCTCGGGCTCTTCCTGGTCGCGGACGGCATGGGGGGCCACACCGCCGGCCAGGTAGCGAGCGGGATCGCGATCGAGGCCATGCTCGAGGCGGTGCGCGCCTACAGCGCCGGGGGGAGCCTCACGGAGCGGCTGCGCGGGGCCGTGGCGCGGTCGAACGAGCAGATCTTCCAGGCTGCCGTGGATCGGCCCGAGCTCACGGGCATGGGCACGACGCTGGTGGCGCTGCTGGTGGCCGGCGGCAGGGCCGCGGTGGCCCACGTCGGCGATAGTCGCGTCTATCGCGTCCGGGCGGGCCGCATCCGCCAGCTCACGGACGACCACTCGCTGGTGGGCGAGCTTCAGCGCCGGGGCGAGATCAGCGCGGCCGCAGCGCGAGAGCATCCGCACCGGCACGTGCTCACCCGGGCCCTGGGGGTGCGGATCGAAGTGGAGCCGGACCTCGGCGAGCTCACCCTCGAGTCGGGTGACGTCTTCGTGCTCTGCAGCGACGGCCTCACGCTCCATGTGTGCGACGAGGAGATTGAAAAGGCGGTGGCTGGAGAGCCGGACCTCGATGGCGCCTGCCGGCGGCTGGTGGCGCTGGCGAACGCGCGGGGGGGCGAGGACAACGTCACGGTGCTGCTGGTGCGCTGCGAGGAGTGAGGGGGCGCGCCCTGTTCGCGGATGCGGGCGGGGCGTTTCGGCCTGATTCGGCGCGCTGATTTGGGCGGGGTCGGCGCTTGGGGTCGAGATGCCGGAAGTGCGGCCCGACGGCGTGCTGGGCTTCTCGAGCCTGCCGGGCGGACCGTCCGGCGATCCCGCGAGCCCGCTCTACGTCTCGCAGCTCGGCAAATGGCTCACCGTCGACTACGACCGCATGCTCGTGAACGCCCGCGACGTGCGCGCCGCGGCGACGCGCGTCGAGCTCTTCGAG
>CAYGXT010000401.1:0-3460 GCA_964353695.1 uncultured Myxococcaceae bacterium | reverse complement strand
CGTCCGGTGGGCAGCCGGCGCATCACGACGCAGTGCTCGGCGTCGGGATCGATGTCGCCGCCATCGGCGCACTCGCGCAGCGCGCCGATGCGGAAGCCTCCCGTCACCGCCTCGACCGGCGCCACGCCCAGGTACACGTCCGGCGCGAGCCGGCGATTGAGCGTGACCTCGCGCAGGCAGTCGGCGTTGCGCTCGGCGCAGGTCGCGAAGCAGAGGAAGCCGAGATCCACGGCCTTGCGCAGCTTGTAGACCCGCGTTGCCGTCAGGAAGACGTGAGAAATATGCGTCTGCACGTGCGCCACGCCGTGCGCTGCGTCGGGGTCGTGCGGGTAGGCGGCCGGCCGCGAGAGGGCCCCGACCAGACCCGCCGGGAGCGGCTCCATCATCGCAGCGCTCCGAAGAGAGCGAGCACGATCTCGAGCGCGATCAGCGCAATGATCGTCATCTCGAGTGCCTCGGCCCGCACCGCCGCCGCACGCTCGACGAGCAGCGAGGTCAGGTGTCGCATGGCCTCGAGCTTGGACTGCACCAGCCGCTCCCAGGTCTCGAGGCCGAGGCGCGCGGCCGTGCGCCGATGTACCCGCGCCAGATACACGTCCGGCACCAGCTTCACGGCATTCTCCACGCGCTCGCCGAGCTGCTGTGCCTCCACGATGCGCTCCGAGAGCTCCCGGATCGCGGCACGGTGCGCCCCCCGAACGGCGCTCCAAAGCCCTGGCTCCCGGTAGATCTCACCCGAGAAGCGCGCCAGCGCCGCGTCGAGCTGCGCGTCGAGGAGCCTGATCTCGACGAGCTGCACGTTGAGAAAATCGAGCACGAGGAGCGTGTCCGCGCAGTCGGGGTCGTGTACGAAGGCCGCGCTCCAGTCGGCCACGACGAGATCCCGCGGCGAGAAGGAGACCGGGGAGCGCAGCGACTCCTCGATCTGCTGGCGCGCCAGCGGACCGGCGTCCATGGTAAGCAGGGCCGCGAGGATGGCTCCGTGATCCCGGAGCAGCGTCTCGGCGTCGTGCGGCGGATCGAGGGCGTCCACCTGGAAGACGTAGTAGTCCTCCACCAGCTCGGTCGGCGCCGCTCCCTGGAGGGCGGAACGAATCTCGCCGAGTAGCTCGTCGAGCAGGCGTCGCGACTGCGCCGCGCCGTCGGCACGTGCGAGGGCCTCGGCCAGCGTCGGAAGCTCCGCCAGCCGCGCCGGCGCGCGCAGCGTCCAGCCGAGGCTGATGGCACCGAAGTCGAAGAGCCGTGCCGTGACCGTCGCCGGCAGTGAGACGTCGCCGAGAACGAGGACTCTCTCTCCAAGAGAGAGCTCGACCGGGGCGACGGTGTAGCTCACGTACTCGGGCGCCGGCTTTCGGGACGTGAGGCGGGCCCGGCCCGGCCGGAGCACGGCCGGCACCGCCTCGAGATCGATGGCGTTCGCGACGTCGAAGGCGAACAGCGCGAGTACGCGGCCGCTCTCGATCCGCGGCGACTCGGAGTTGGCGTCCATCGGTGTGGAGCGTACCCGACCGGCCCCTCAGGCGCGGGGCAAAGCGGCAAGGCGCTCGGCGCGGGCAGCGCGGAGGCGGTCGAAGTCCTCGTCCGCATGATACGAAGAGCGCGTGAGCGGCGAGGACGACACCATCAGGAAGCCGCGCGCTGCTGCTTCTTCCCGCAGTCCCTCGAATTCCTCCGGCGGCACGTAGCGCGCGACGGCAATGTGTTTCAGCGTCGGCCGCAGATATTGGCCGAGGGTGAGGAAGTCGACGTCTCGGACGCGCAGATCATCCATCACCGTGAGCACCTCGCCGGGCTCCTCGCCGAGGCCGAGCATGAGGCCCGATTTCGTGAAGATCGCGGGGTCGATCTGCTTGACGCGTGCAAGGAGTCCGAGCGAGTGCACGTAGTCGGCCGCGGGCCGCACGGTTCGGTAGAGGCGGGGGACGCTCTCGATGTTGTGGTTGTAGACGTCCGGCCGCGCCGCGATCACGGCCTCGACCGCGCCGTCCTTTCTCAAAAAGTCGGGCGTCAGCACCTCGACCGTCGTGCCGGGAGAGGCGGCGCGGATGCTCTCGATGCAGCGCGCAAAGTGGCCCGCGCCACCGTCGGGAAGGTCGTCGCGATCGACGGAGGTAACGACCACATGCCGCAGGCCGAGCTCTTTCACCGCTGCCGCGAGCCGCTCCGGCTCGTGGGGATCAACGAGCTGTGGGCGGCCGGTCTCGACGTTGCAGAACGCGCAGGCGCGCGTACAGACGCTGCCGAGGATCATCATCGTGGCATGCCGTCTCGACCAGCACTCCCCGATGTTCGGGCAGGCCGCCTCCTCGCAAACCGTATTCAGCCGCTGGCCGCGCACCACGCCGCGCGTTTCCTCGAAGACGGGCGAAACCGCAATGCGTACGCGCAGCCAGGGCGGCTTGCGCTCCCTGGGTCGCTCGGCTTCCGGATAGCGGGGCCTTGCCATGCCCGCAGGATAGCGTGGGAGCCGTGAGCGTTTCTCGGGCGGGGCTACACCGAACGACGTCTGCCCCCGGCGATCGCCGCCCCGTAGGCGAGCGGCCCGAGCGCTGCCGCTCCGAAGGCCATCCCCAACGCGGGCAGGCCGTACTCTGCGTCCGTCAGGGAAAGCCCGACCGCGACCGCGAAGAACGCCAGCGGTAGGGCCACGAGAGCCGAGAGTCCGCGCAGACCGAGGGGGAGGCGGAATGCGCCGCGCAGCGCCGGCTCCCGGCGCCGGAGCTGGAGCAGCGCCGCGAACTCGAGGAAGAGCGCGAGGGCGTACAGGAAGACGTCGGCCACCACGAGCGCCTGGAAGGTCAGCAGCGCGCACACCGAGTAGCAAACGGCCGAGGCGAGCACGGCGTTGCGAGGCGTTCCCCGCGCGTCGATGCGGGCAAGGCCGCGGGGGAGCAGACCGTCCGCTGCCATGGCGAGCGGGATGCGCGAGTAGGTCAGCAGCAGCGCATTGAACAGGGCGAGCGCGCTGGCGAGGCCTGCCACCGCGATCCAGACCCCGAGAAACGAGCCGAGCGCTCCCCCGCCGGCAGCGGCGTTCGCAATCTCGGGCCACGCTCCATCGCGCCACGTGGTCCAGTCGCTTGCGCCGAGCGCTGGCAGGAGAGGGACGAAGTAGCCGAGCGTCACGAGTGGGAGCGCGAGGGCAAGCGCCCGCGGATAGCTCCGCGAGGCATCCACCACTTCGCCCTGCACGGTCGAGGCGTTGTCCCAGCCGATGTAGTTCCAGAGCGCGATCGAGATGCCGATGCCGAGACCTTCGAGCGGGCTCTCGCCCGGCTTTGCGAACGGCTGCCACGGAATGCCCGTCTGATGCGGCAGCGCGGCGAGCGCCAATGCCACGAAGCCGCCGAGCACCGCAAGGCCCACGGCAATCGAGACGCGGCCCACGTCGAGGGCACCGCGCAAATTCACTGCGACCGCCGTCCAGATCACCGCGAGCGAGATCAGGAAGCGCGCCGTT
>CAYGXT010000400.1:0-3470 GCA_964353695.1 uncultured Myxococcaceae bacterium | reverse complement strand
AGGAGGACGGCTAAGGCGGCTGCCGCGACGAAACGAGGATCGGAAAGCATCGGGTGTGCTCCTCTCGGATCTGCGTGAGCAGGATAGGCCGACCCTGCCTCCGGTCGCACCGATTTTCGAGCATCGCCTCACGCGCTGGGGCCCACCTTGTCAGGCTGCGAGAGCGCGTCACTCTCCCGGTCGCTCGAGACGCAAAGGCCCCGATCGATAGACGTGTGGAACGCGCCGGCCACTCTCGTGCGTAGCAGCCAGGAGCCCCATTCGTGTACCAGCGCCTTCGCAGCACCATGGTCGCGGCAGCCCTCGCGTTACCCCTCCTATTCGGCACGGGGGCCCGAGCCGAAACCGGCGACATCGCGATTCTCGTGCTGAAAGAGCACGGCGTCGGGAGCCCGAGCCTGGCTCAGCCCTACGTGGACCGCTTCGTCGCCCTGGCCGCCAAGAGGAACGGATGGGAGGCGGCCAAGGGCCAGTACCTGAGCAGCCGCAGCGCGGCCGGCTCGTTCATCAAGACAGCGGGCCCTCACTACGGGATCCTGTCGCTACCCGCCTTTCTTGCGCTGCGTGAACCGCATCGCCTCGAGGTGCTCGGGCGTGTCGCGTCCACGCTTGCGGGCGGCGAGCAGTATTTCATCGTGAGCAAGACGGCGACCGATCTCGCCGGCTGCATGGGACAGGCCCTCGCCAGCGACCACACGGATGATCCGCGCTTCATCGAGCGCGTCGTTGCCCGAGGCGAGTTCAAGCTGGCCAACTTCAAGCTCATCCAGAACCAGCGCCCGCTTCAGAGCATCAAGCAGATCGTGAGTGGCGAGGCCACCTGCGCGCTAATCGACGATGCGCAGCTCTCCGAGCTGCAGCGGGTGCCCGAGACCGCCGACGTCCACGTCGTCTGGCGGAGCAAGAAGCTGCCACCCATGACCGTGGTCGCCTTTCCCTCAGCACCGGCCGCCGAGCGCAAGAGCTTCCAGTCGAAGCTCAGGGACGTCTGCGACGAGGACGGGCGAACCGCCTGTGCCGAGGTAGGGATCTACGCCCTCGAGTCGGCAAATGCGAGCGACTACGCAGAAATCGTAACGGCCTATGGCCGCTGATCGATCTCGCTTGCTTCGGTCCGCCTGGCTGGTGGCCTTCTGGCTCGCCATGGCATGCGCCACAAAGACCGGACCGGTAACCCAGGAGCTCGACGTCGCCGCCAGGCGTCACAACGCGCTGGCCGTTTCGGACGCCCTGGAAGCGCTCATCGCCGACGGCAAGGACACGCCTGGCGATCGCGAATACGCCTACGAGGTGGTGAAGGACGAGACAGAAGACACCGCGCCGGCGACCTTTGCGCGTGCCGCGGTTGCGGGTCGCCTCGTTCAGCAGCGAGGGCTGCTGGGGGTGAACCTCGTGGGAGATGTCGAGCAGTGGGCGCGGCGGAGCCGGGAGCTCGACCCGAACTTCAGGGACGGTGCGGCCACGCGGCTCCTTGGGACTCTCTACGTGATCGCTCCGTCATCCTTCCTGAAGTACGGCGACTCCGAGGAGGGCCTCGGACTGCTGGAGGGCCTCGTGCTCGAGCATCCAGCGAGCCTCGAGAACCAGCTGCGGCTGGCGGAGGCGTACATTTCCCTCGGTGACCAAACGCCTGCCGGGCCGCACCTTTGTCTCGCCCTCGAAGGCCGCACGGCGCTTCGCCACGACGACCAGCGACTGCTCGACCAGCTCGTCGCCACGGCCGGAACGCTGCCGTGCGTGGCGGACCGCTAAAGGCTCAGCGCGGACCGGGAGCCAACGCGTCGGGACGCTCGCGAGAGAGGATCCAGAGCGCCGCGGGAAGGGCCGTGAAATCCGCGAGCATCGAGAGCACGAAGGCCAGCGCGGCGAGCGTGCCGAACTGCCGGAGGGCCAGAAGCGGCGACAACGCGAAGGCGAGGAAGCCCCCCGCGTTGATGAGCGTCGCAAAAAAAATTGCTCGGCCCGACACCCTGAGCGTATGGCGCAGCGCCTGCTCGACCGTCCCGCCGCGCCGACCTTCCTGGAAGTGATAGAAGAAGTGGATTTGGTCGTTCTCCGAGGTCCCGAGGACGGTGGATGCGATCAAGATCGTCGCCACGTTGAGTGGCATACCCGTCGCGCGCATCACGGCGAACATGACCAGAATCGCGAAGAGAGACGGGATCATCGCCATGAGCCGCGCCGTACCGCTACGGAACACCACGAGAAAGGTCGCGAAGATGATCGCCACGGTGAGCGCAAAGCTCTCCACCAGGGTGGGCACCAGGCTCTGGGCCATCTTTGCGTGAAGCGGGCCGAGCCCGACGATCTTCATGCTGAGCATGGAGAGGGCGGGGTCGCTCTGCACGGCGTTCGCCCAGTGGCGCCGGATCGACGCATCGAGACGCTGGAATCCCTCCGCCTCCGTCGCCCGGCTGATCACCGTGATGTGGGTCTGCGCGAGCGCGTGGGGCTGCACGAAGCGCTGGAGCATCGGCTCGATCGAGAGCATGCCCTCGAGATCCGCCGAGATCTTCTCGCGAGCCTCGGCGCTCTGAGGCCAGTCGGAACCCGCTCCGCTCATGTAGCCGATGAGGCGGAGGATCGTCGTCGGACCCACCGCGGCGCCCACGTCGGGATCAGATTCGAGCGACTGCTGGAAGTGGTGCAGGCCCGTCAGCACCGCCGGCTCCGAGACGCTTCCGAAGCTGCCCTCGATCCAGATTTCCGAGATCGACATCCCGGGCACCAGTGGCTTCATCCGCGCGATGTCCCGGTAGAGCGCGGCATCGTGGTCGACGTACTCGACCGGATCCGTCAGCACGCGCATCGGGGTCACGAGGCCCGGCAAACCGAAGAGCGACACGGCGCCCACGACCGAGAGTACGATGGCGGAGAGCACAAGCTGCCAGCGGAATCGGTAGCTCCATCCCGGTACCCATGCGGCAAAGCGGGCGAAGCGGTCTTCCGTGGCACTGCGCTCGACGCGCGTAGGCGTACGCAGGATCCGCTGCAGCGCGGGAAAGAGCGTGAAGACCACCACCCACGTGATGGCGAGCCCGACCGCAACCCACAGGCCCATGTCTCGCACGGGACGGATGGACGAGATCGTGAGCGCCGCGAAGCCGACGCCCGTGGCAAAGATCGATGCCGTGCACGCCACGAATTTGTTTGCAAGGGAAAAGACATGATGCTCGTCCACCGAGCGGTTCGCCGGTCGTTCCACGAATCTCGAGTGCAGGTACACGAGCGTCGCCGTGGCGGTCACAAGGATCGTCATCGGCACCATGGGCGAGACGAGCGTGAACGTGCCGCCGATGATCCCAATGTAGGCCACCGAGAACGCCAGGCAGACGGCGAGCGTGATCAGGAATGCGAACAGCGTGCGTACGGAGCGGTAGAGAAAGATGTTCAGCACCACGACGAAGATCGCGAAGAGTGCGAAGGAGCGGGGCGCATCGCGCTGTGTCTGGTCCAGGTAGGCGTTCACG
>CAYGXT010000399.1:0-3506 GCA_964353695.1 uncultured Myxococcaceae bacterium | reverse complement strand
CGCCTGACCGACCGCCTCGGCCACGCAGCCGGCGACGACGTGTTGCAGCGGATTGCAGACGTGCTCTCCGAATCGGTGCGTGACAGCGACTTGCTGGCGCGGTTCGGCGGCGAGGAGTTCGCGGTCGTCACCTCTGGCACCGAGCTGGTCGGGGCGGCCGTCCTGGCCGAGAAGCTCCGCGCCGCGGTGGCGGAAAAGCCCTTCGCGCTCGAGGACTCGATCCGCCCGCTCACGGTCACCGTCTCCGCCGGCGTCGCGCAGTACAAGGGCGACCGCAAGAAGCTGTTCCAGGCGGCGGGCCAGGCCCTCGATCGGGCCAAGGCCGAGGGCAAGAACCAGGTGCGCATTTCACAGGGGTGACGCGGCCCTTGAGCCGCGCGGCGAGAACCGCGATGCTGGCAGCCATGACCCGCGTCGTGGGACTCACAGGCGGCATCGGCTCCGGCAAGAGCAGCGTCGCGAGCCTGCTCCGCGCCCTCGGCGCGCTGCTGATCGACGCCGACGCCATCGTCCACGAGCTCCAAGGGCCCGGCTCCCCGCTGCTCGGCGAGATGGTCAGAGAGTTCGGGCCGGGAATTCTCGACGCGAACGGTGCGCTCGCTCGGGAGACCTTGGGCCAGATCGTCTTCGCCGACGCCGAGAAGCGCGCGCGGCTGGGGGCCATCGTTCACCCACGGGTAGGCGTCGAGATGGCCCGCCGGCTCGAGGCGGCGCGGGCCCGGCATGTGCCGCTCGTGGTGCTCGACGTACCGCTGCTCCTCGAGGGCCGAGCCGCGGGCCGCGCCGGGGCCTCCGGCCTCCCCTACGAGGCCGTGATCGTGGTCTGGGCGCCAGAGTCCGTGCAGCTCGAGCGCCAGATGCGCCGCGACGGCCGCGACCGCGAGGAGGCCCTGCGCCGGATCCGCGCGCAGATGCCTCTCGACGAGAAGCGGCGTCTTGCGGATCACGTGATCGACAACTCGGGCTCTCTCGAGGACACCGAGCGCCAGGTGCGAGCGCTGTATCGGCAGCTCGTGGCCGAAGCGCCGGCCGAGGTGCATGCATGACGCAGGAGTCGCTCGAAGACCGCCTGGTTCGATTCTTCTCGGTGCGCCTCGGTGCCGGCCGGCCCTTGCGCGTCACGGACCTCGACCGAGCCACCGAGGGCTTCTCGCAGGAGACTTTCTTCTTCACGCTCGAACTTGGCGATGGCGACACCCGAGAGCGTCGGTCCTACGTCGCCAAGCGCGAGCCCGAGGCCGGGCTGCTCGAGCCCTACGATCTCGAGCCCGAGTTTCGTGTGCTGCATGCGCTCAGCGCCGATCCGCTCCCCTCCCCCGCCACGCCGTTCTTCGAGCGCGACCCGGCGGTGCTGGAACGGCCCTTCTACGTGATGGAGAGGCTGCCGGGCGAGGTGCCGATTCCGGCTGCCGGAGCCTCGGGCACGGGGCCGTTCTCCGCAGAAGAGCGCGCCGTGCTGGGGCCCGAGCTGATGCGGCGCCTCGCGGAGATCCACGCCGTGGACTGGCAGGCGCGCGGTCTCGACTTCCTCGAGACGCCTGCGCCAGGCGCGGAGGTGGCCGCGCGCGAGCTCGCACGCTGGGAGGCGCGTATCGCGCGGGCCGCGCTGCCCCCCGCGCCCGTGCTGGTGGATGCGCTGCTCTGGCTGCGGCGCCACGTGCCCGAGACGGACGAGATTACGCTCGTGCATGGCGACTACAGGCTCGGAAACTTTCTGATCGAACGCGGATCGGGTGGCGCGCCACCGCGCGTCACTGGCATCCTCGACTGGGAGATGGTGCACCTCGGCGATCCGCTCGAAGATTTCGCATGGTGCGCCTCCGTGCTCTGGCGCGCGGGAACGCCCTTCGCGTCCGGCCTGCTTCCCCCGGCGGAGCTCGCCGCGGAGTACGAGAAGGCGTCGGGCCGCCGCGCCGATCCCGAGCGCGTGCGCTTCTACGAGCTGCTCTCGATCGTGAAGATGATCGCGATCATGCATACCGGAATCCGCGCCTTCCGGGACGGGCGGGCGCCGGATCTCCGGATGGCGATCTTCGACCACCAGCTCCCCTTCCTTCATGCTGCGCTGGCGATGCTCCGGCGCTGGCTGCCCGGAGCCTGATGCGCATTCCTCCCGAAGAGCTCGTCGACGGCTGCGTACGGACGCTGCAGGAGCGGGTGCTTCCCGCCCTTTCTTCACGTTTCGCACGCGGCCAGCTCTACGCGGTGATCGACGTGCTGCGCAACCTGCGCGACCGCGTCGAGCAGAAGAGCTCCCTGCTGCAGGCCGAGGCGGACTCGGCCGCCGACGCGCTCGCGCGCGCCGCCGAAGCCCTGCGTGCGGGCAGCGCAGCGGCAATGGCCGCGGCCGAGGAGATCGTTGCGGCCGTCGCGGCTGCACCGGCGGACACCTTGGCGTCACGGCGCGGGGCGCTGAACGACGCCTTCGTACGCGCGCTCGAGCGCATCGACGCGCTCTCCGAACCCTCCGCGGACGCTGCACACGCCGCGCTCGGCGGGCATCTGGCGGCCCAGGCGATTCGCGACATCGTGACGCTCAAGCCGTCGTTGTTGGAAGAGATCTCGAGAGGCTGAATCGTATGCTAACCCGATTCGACGACTATCTGATCCACCAGACAGCCGACCCGGTCGCGCACCCCGTCACGGGAGACCGCAACTTCTACGATCGGTATTTTTTCAATGGCTATGACCGCGACGGCGAGCTCTTCTTCGCCGTTGCGCTGGGTCTTTACCCGAACCGGCGGGTGATGGACGCCTCCGTGAGCGTGGTGCACGACGGCGTGCAGCACTCGATCCACGCTTCGCGCCTGGCGCCCCTCGAGCGGGGCGAGAGCCGCGTCGGTCCGATCAGCGTGGAGGTGGTCGAACCCATGCGCCGCTTCCGGTTGAAGCTGGCGGCGAACGAGAGCGGAATCCAGGCCGACATCCTCTTCTGTGCGCGCGCCGAGGCGATTGAGGAACCGCGCTTCCATCGCTCGCACGAGGGTCGCGTGATGATGGACCTCACACGCCTCACGCAGTTCGGAAGCTGGGAGGGCACGATCAGCCTCGAAGGACGCAGCCACGCGCTCTCGCGCGCACGTCACGTCGGCTGCCGCGATCGCTCCTGGGGAGTACGGCCCGTGGGAGAGCGAGACGCCGGCGCTCCCGGGCCGCTGCCGCAGTACTTCTGGCTCTGGGCCCCGACGCAATTCGACGATTGCTGCGCGCACTTCGACGTGAACGAAAGCGGTGATGGTTCCCGCTGGCACGCCTTCGGCAGCGTGATGCCCGCCCTGGCTCTGGATGCCCCGACCGACACCCCTCTCCCGGCGCTGCCGCCGGCGATGGCGAGCGTAACGCACGCCATCGCATGGCAACCCGGCACGCGCCGCGCGAAGTCGGCACGCATCACGTTGACCGCCGTGGACGGCGAGACGCACGAACTCTCGCTCGAGCCGATCCTCACCTTCCAGATGCTCGGTCTCGGCTACCTGCACCCCGATTGGGGCCACGGCCTGTGGAAG
>CAYGXT010000398.1:2069-3515 GCA_964353695.1 uncultured Myxococcaceae bacterium | reverse complement strand
GGCAATGGCCTCGAACTTCGCGTCCTCCGCTCCGGCCAGCAGCAGCACGGGGTGCGGCAGGTCGGCAAGCGCCGCATGCAGCGGCGGCTGTGCGCCCGAGCCCATGCCGCGCAGCGAGAGGGCGAGTGCGTGAGGACGGTTCTCGAGGCGTAGCCGGCGCTCGCGGTCGAGCGCGGCGGCGCCGAGACGGCGTTGAGACGCGAAGAGAGGCTGCGCCATCCAGCGCTCGATGAAGGCGGGAACGCCGTCTGCCAGGATCGCTTCGGCCAGCGCCTCGTCACTGGCGACTCGCGCGGCGCGCTCGCCCACGTCTTCGATGCCGGCGGAAGCCCCGACGAGGATCACCGAGCGTACGCGCTCCGGATGCCGCACGACGAAGGACAGCGCTGTGCGGCCTCCCATCGAGTAGCCGAGCAGGTGGACACGCGGCAGGCCGAGCCGGCTCAGCAAGCGAGCGAGATCGTCCGCGCAGCGCTCCATCCGATAGAACGCGACGTCGTCCGGCGCGTCCGAGAGCCCATGCCCTACGAGATCGACGCGAAGCGTCCGAAAGCCTGCGGCGCGTAGCTCTGCGGCCGTTCCCGCCAGGCTCTCTGCGCAGCCGGTGAAGCCGTGTAGCAGCAGCACCGCCGGGCCTTCGCCCTCGTCCACTACGTGGAGGCGGAGCCCTCCGGCGTCGATGGAGCGGCCCCTGCTGTGGGGAGCTGCGGTCACGCGCTCGCTCCTGCCTTCGCGAGCGCCATGGATACCGCTCTCCAGAGCGTGCGGTGGTGTGCGACGTTCGCCTCCCGGTCGATCGGCACCTCGATCACACGCACGCCCGGGGGGCCGATCGAGGCCGCCAGGGCACGGCGAAGCCCCGCCGCATCGGACACGCGCTCGTGACCGACCCCATACAGCGCGGCAGCAGGCGCCAGCGCGAGACCATGCGCCAAAGTGAAAAGCTCGCCGAAGCGAACGCTCTCACCGTGCTCTGCGATCGGGAGAAACGAGAAGATGCCGCCGCCGTCGTCGTGCAGCACGACGATCGTGCAGGAAGCGGTGAGCTGGCGCGCCGCGAAGAGGCCGCCGACGTCGTGCAGGAAGGCGAGATCACCCGTCAGCAGGACGGTCGGCCCCTCACTGGCGCAGCTCACGCCGAGAGCGGTCGAGACGATGCCGTCGATGCCGTTCGCCCCGCGGTTGCAAAGCATACGCAGACGTCGCTCGCTCGCGGGCCAGAACGTATCTACGTCGCGGACGGACATGCTGTTGGAGACGAAAAGGTTGGCCCCATCCGGCAGCGCTCCCGCCAGCTCGCGCACGACCGCGGGCGACAGCAGCCGAGGCTCGACCGCGAGCACCTCCTCGAAGCTGCGCGCGCAGGCGCGATCGGCAGTGAGGAAGGCTCGAGCCCAGCCCGCGAGCGCGGGGAGGGGCTCCGCAGCCACCAGTGCCGCGGCCACC
>CAYGXT010000398.1:0-1969 GCA_964353695.1 uncultured Myxococcaceae bacterium | reverse complement strand
AGCCCAGCCCGCGAGCGCGGGGAGGGGCTCCGCAGCCACCAGTGCCGCGGCCACCGCGTCGCAGAGCAGCGCGGCATCCATCTGCAGCACCTCGCCCCCCCGATGCGTCGGATCGTGCCAGGCGGCATCGGGGTCGACAAGCAGGAGCTTCGTCGCCGGATCGGCCTCGAGCCACTGGCGCAGGGGCTTGCTGGTGGGCGTGTCGCCGAGCCGCAGCACGGTGCCGGGCACGTGGGCACGGGCGAAGCGAGCATCGCGCAGGAAGGCGTCGTAATGGGCGACCAATGGCGTGCCGGAAACGTGTGGTCCGCTTCGAAGCTGCGAGATCGGCTCTGCGAGCAGAGGCCAGCCGAGCGCGCGCGCAAGGCGGGCGGCCGCGAAGGCGAGAGCCGGATCTCGATCGGTCGGACCTGCGACGATCATGCCGCGAGGCTCGGCCGCGAGCTGCGCCGCCAGTCGCGTAATGAGATCCGCCGGGGGCACGAGGGCGCCGCGACTGACCCGTACATACACGTCTCCGTGTCGCCCGGACGACCTGCTCGCCGAGAGCGGCGATCTCACCTCGCGCGACGGCTCGAGGGGCTCGCGGAAGGGGAGGTTGAGATGCACGGGGCCCGCCGGCGGGCCGAGCGCCGTCGCCACCGCGCGGCCTGCGAGTGCGCGAGCATAGGACTCGAGAGCAAGCCCAGGTGCAGGCGCGGGAGCCTCGACGAAGAGCCTCACGTGGGATCCGTAGAGGCGGATCTGGTCGATCGTCTGACCCGCTCCCCACTCGCGCAGCTCCGGCGGCCGATCGGCCGTGAGCACGATGAGCGGAACGCGCGCGTAATGAGCCTCGACTACGGCGGGCAAGAAGTTAGCGGCCGCCGTACCCGAGGTGCAGACCAACGCCACGGGCCGCCGGGAGGCGCGCGCGAGGCCGAGGCCAAAAAAAGCGGCGGAGCGCTCGTCGAGCTGCGGGTGCAGCACGAGGCCGGGCGTGCGCGCAGCCGCGACCACGAGGGGCGTCGAGCGCGAGCCCGGGCAGAGGCAGACGTGATCCACGCCCGCCTCGGCGAGTGCGTCCAGAAGGGCCGCCGCGAAGACCTGGTTCGCTTCACGCAGCGTGTTGCCGCCGTCCGCCATTCTCAGATCTCGAGCAGCGCCGCGAGGCCAGCACGCAGCTTGAGGCGGGTCTCCATGAGCTCGGCGTCGGGCGTCGAGCCTGCCACAATGCCCGCACCTGCATGGAGGATGGCGTCGTCTCCGTGCAGCAGCGCCGTGCGCAGTGCTACCGCGAGCTCTCCCTGCCCGCCCGGTGTCATCCAGCCGACCGCGCCCGCGTACCAGCCGCGGTCCACGCCCTCGTGTGCGCGAAGCCATGCGAGCGCCGCTTCGCGCGGAGAGCCCGCCACGGCCGGGCTCGGATGCAGCCGTGCCGCGAGCTCGAGGAGCGAGCGCGGAGCGTGCTCGTGCAGAACGCCCTCGATCGGCGTATGGAGATGTTGAATGCCCTCGAGACGCAGCAGCTCCGGGGCCTCGGGCACGTCGACACGCTCGCAGCACTGCTCGAGCGCGCTTCGAAGTGCGCGCACCACCACGGCGTGCTCCTCCTGCTCCTTCTTGCTCTCGCGCAGCTGCGCGCCGAGACGCGCATCCTCTTCGGGATTTCGCCCGCGGGGCGCCGACCCGGCGAGCGCGCTCGCCCGAACCTGGCGGCCATCGAGCCGGAGCAGCCGCTCCGGGGTGGCGGCGAGAAGCGTCGCATCCTGACGACCCACGGCGAAGCGGAAGCAGTCTGGATGCGCCGCCCGCATCGTCTCCAGCACCCGCGCCGGCTCGAAGCCCCCCGGCCGCGAGAGGGTGCAGGCGCGCGCCACCACGACCTTCTCGAACTTGCCTGCGCGGATCGCGTCGAGAGCCCGCCTCACGATCGCGCGGTAGCGCGCTGGGGAGGGATTGGCGCTCGCTCGAAAGCTCGCGGGGAACT
>CAYGXT010000397.1:0-3516 GCA_964353695.1 uncultured Myxococcaceae bacterium | reverse complement strand
ACGCCGCCCAGGCGACGGTGTGCGTCATGCAACTCCTCACCAAAGAACAAGGCCCACGCGGCTCCGGAACAGGCCCAAGCGCCCGCGACGATGGCCAAGGCCATGGCTCCGAACGGGGTTGGCACGAGTCCCTGCCCAGCTCCGACGCTGGGCATCACCGGATGCAAAATAATCTCGCCCAAGGAGCGGACTGGCTGAGCCAGGCCGACGAGAGAGAGGGCCAAAACGGCCAACAACTCCACCGCGAGAAAAGTTCCTGTGATCCACGTATTGGTGCGGAGATTCAGGACCGAAATCACGGTCCCCGTCGCAATCGCGGCCAGGCCGATAGAGAGTTGGCTGGCGCGTGGAACCAGAAAATGCACATAGTCCGCGAAGCCGAGGGCGGTGAAGGCCAGGAAGGCCGGCGCGAGGGCCACGCTCAACGCCAGCATGACAAAGCCTGCGCCCGAACCCAAGGTACCGGCGACGGAGGGATAGCTTCCGCCCGCGTGCGGAAAGGACGCGCCAAGCTCGGCATAGAGCATGGCCAAAACCGCAGCGATCACGCCCCCGGCCAAGAAGCCCAGAGCGACGCCCGTTCCTGCGGAATGGGCGACTGATGCGCCGGCAATGAACACCGACCCCGCCGGCGACAGCGCCGACAAAGTTAGGAGCAGGACGCCTACCCCGCCCAGCTCGCGATGCAGGGGCTGAGCCTTGACCCTCGTCGGGGAGTCGGCGACGGATGTGGTTGTGGCGTTCTTTGAGTTCATGGGCATCTCGCTGGAAGGTTAGGTTGAGCTACTCCCACTTGCCCTTCGCCTTCGCCGCTTCTTTCGTCTGCCACTGCATATTCGAGGGCACATCTGAGCCCCCTCGTTTGAGGGGCTTGATGTGATCGATCACGTATCCAGCGCACGGGCCACCAGCGTGTCCGGTTGCGGGACACAAGACCGCCGGCTCCAAGACCCCGCAGACCGACGGCGGGGCGATGCGGCCGACGCGATCCTGAACCCCGCCGCCCCCGGAATTCAGTCAACGTCACTGCTCAGGGGGGCCGGATTGTCTCGTCTGCCTGATGCGTGCTCGGGGGGACGACGGCCTGCGAACTGCATCACGGGGGTTCGAGAGTCGATTATTTTCGGGGGCAGCCAGCGGGCCGATGACACCGTCCGGCCGCCTACATAGCGCCTACACAGCCGCCATGAGGATTTTCTCCATGAAAATCCGGAGGCGTAACCTATTGAATATGTTGTTGAAAATGGTGCCGACGCGCGGACTCGAACCGCGGACCTGCTGATTACGAATCAGCTGCTCTACCAGCTGAGCTACGTCGGCGTGGAACCTGCCCGGGAGCACTTGGCGGGCAGCAGAATAGGCGCGCCATCCGGGGCACGCCATCGGCTACGAGGCCCTCCAGCCTGAGCGACTCGAGGGCCACGCGGGGGCTGCCGGCTCCTCGTGCTCTCCCTGGCGGCCCGCGGCCGTAGCCCGCGAGCGCCCGCATCCGGCCCGCGACTAGCCGGCGGGGCTTGGCCTCGGGAGCGCGTGATATGTTCCGCGCCATGTCGCAGACGAGCGCGGTCGATCGACGCATCTGGCTGAACGGAAAGCTGATGCCGTGGGGCGAGGTGACGGTGCACCTGCTCTGCCACAGCATGCAGCGCGCCTCCCTCATCTTCGACTTCTACAGCGTGCATGAGACGCCCCGGGGCCCGGCGGTGTTCCGGATGGGCGAGCACACCCGGCGCCTGCTGCGCTCGGCCGAGCTGCTCGGCATCCCGATGACGTATGACGAGGCGGAGATCAACGCCGCGATCCTGGAGACGGTGCGCGCCAACCCGGGTGCGAGCTGCGTGAAGGTCTGCGCCTACCTGCCCTCGATCGAGGTCGAGGTGGTGCCGGCGGACGATCGGGTCTCCGTCGCCGTCGCTGCCTACGATACGTTGCGCGACATCGTTGCCCACAACGCGGGCACTCTCCACTACAAGCCCGAGCTTCGTGTTCGCCTCGAGAAGGAAAGGCAAAAAATGCGGCCGGAGATCATCCCGCCGCAGTGCAAGGTCTCGGCCAACTACACCTCGCCGATGATCGCCAAATGGGCCGCGCGCCGCGCGGGCTATGACGAGATCCTGCTGGTGGACCAGCACGGCTTCGTGGCGGAAGCCTCCACCGAGAACGTCTTCCTGGTGGAGCGCGACGGCCGTCTGCGCACGCCCTCCCTCGACTTCGTGCTGCCGGGTGTGACGCGCAGCGCGATCCTCGAGATCGCAAAGCACGACGGGCGGTCGACGGAGGAGGGCGCCATCCGCCCGGAGGAGCTCTTCCAGGCGGCCGAGATCTTTCTCACGGCCACGAGCGCCGGCGTCTGGCCCGTAATCTCGATCGACGATCGCCCGATCGGCGACGGCTGCACGGGCCCCGTGAGCCGGGCCCTCAAGCAGCGCTTCGAGGAGGTGACGACCGGTCGTGATCCGGCCTTTGCTCACTGGCTCACGACCGTGAACGCCTGAGCCATGCGGGTTCTCTCGGGAACGCAGCCCACGGGGCAGCTCCACCTCGGAAACTATTTCGGCGCGCTCCAGCAGTATCTGGCGCTGCAGGAGCGGTACGAAGAGACGCTCTTCTTCATCGCCGACTACCACTCGATGACCTCGCTCCGAGGCGCCAGCGAGCGGCGTCGCCTTACGTGCGATGTGGCGCTCGACTACCTGGCCTGCGGCCTCGATCCTGCGCGCGCGATTCTCTTCCGCCAGTCCGACGTGCCCGAGGTCTGCGAGCTCGCCTGGCTGCTCTCGACGGTGACGCCCATGGGCCTGCTCGAGCGAGGCCACGCCTACAAGGACAAGGTTGCGCAGGGAGTCCCGGCCGATCACGGCCTGTTCGCCTATCCGGTGCTGATGGCGGCCGACATCCTGCTCTACCACTCCGATCTCGTGCCGGTAGGGCAGGACCAGAAGCAGCATCTCGAGATGGCGCGCGACATGGCGCAGCGCTTCAACCACGCCTACGCGTGCGACGTGCTGAAGCTGCCGGAACCGCACATCCTCGAGGGCGTCGCGATCGTGCCGGGCACGGATGGACGCAAGATGAGCAAGTCCTACGGGAATACCATCCCGATGTTCGCGCCGGCCAGCGAGATCAAGAAGGCGGTGATGAGGATCGTCACCGACTCGACGCCAGTCGAGGAGCCGAAGGATCCGGCGGCCACGGTATTCCAGCTCTGGAATCTCTTCGCGGACGAGAGCGAGCGCATTGCGATGGCCGAGCGCGCCAAGAAGGGCGGGCTCGGCTACGGCGAGGTGAAGAAGGACCTGCTCGCGCGGCTTGCCGAGCATTTCGCGCCGCTTCGCGAACGGCGGGAACGTTATGAGGCCCGTCCCGAAGAGGTGGAAGAGATCCTGGTCGAGGGCGCCCTGCGGGCACGGGCCCTCGGCCGCCCCGTCCTCGCCGCGGCGCGCGACGCCGCCGGCCTCGGGCCGTCCCTGCCCTAAGCTAGGGACGCCCCGATTCCCCGCGGGGTAACGGCCTTGG
>CAYGXT010000396.1:0-3526 GCA_964353695.1 uncultured Myxococcaceae bacterium | reverse complement strand
AGCGCGGCGAGAGCGACACCAACGGCGACGGACGCGTCGAGGTCTGGCTAACTTTCGACGCCCAGGGCAATGCCACGAAGCAGGAGCGGGACACCAACGGCGACGGCAAGCCCGACCAGTGGATCGAATTCAGTGGCGGCAAGCCTGCCGTCCAGCGCGACGACAGGAACTTCGACGGCAAGCCCGACTCCACCCTCACCTACCAGAACGGCGAGCCCGTCCGCGAAGAAAGCGACAGCAACGGCGACGGCAAGCCCGACCGCGTCGTCACCTACCGCGACGGCAAGCCCGAGACCATCGAAGAAATGACGGCGAAAGGCGGCAAGACCAGCCTGCGCGCCGAGTTCAACCCGGACGGCAGCAAGCGCCTCGAGACTCAGGACACCAACGGCGACGGAAAGATCGACGTCAGCATCTTCTACGAGAACGGCAAGAAGATTCGCGTCGAGGAAGGTTCGGGTGGGCGCGGTGGGCCCGCCGTCATCATCCATTACGACGGCGACGTGATCCTGAAGAAGGAAGGCGATACGAACGGCGACGGCCGCATGGACACGATCTCCGTCTTCGAGAACGGCAAGGAAAAGCGGCAGGAACGGGATGAGAACGGCGACGGAAGACCCGAGTTCGTGGCGCTCTTCGGCCCCGACGGCGAGAAGATCCGCGAGGAGTTCGATTCGAAGAAGTCCGGCCGCCTCGATCTCGCCCGCATCTACGAAGGCGGCCGTAAGCTGCGCGAGGAGGAGGATACGAACGGCGACGGGAAGCCCGACGTGATTACCAACTTCGCCGGCGACCAACCCGTGCGCAGTGAGGCCGATACCAATGGCGACGGCAAGCCCGACACCTTCGTCGAATACCGCGACGGCAAGAAGCTGAAGCAGGAGGAGGATCGCAACGGTGACGGCAAGCCCGACGCCGAGTACGCCTTCGATGCCAGCGGCAACGTCGTCTCCGAGAAGCTGGATGCGAACTTCGACGCCGTCTTCGAGACCACGGCCGACTACGCTGGCGGCAAGGTCATCAGCCGCGCCACCGGAACGGGCGGCGCGAAGGAGCGCGTGGAGATCTATGGCGAGGGCCGGCTCGTCCGCGTGGAGCTCGACGAGAACAAAGACGGCAAGATCGACCTCTGGAACTTCTACGATCCGCAGGGCCGGATGGAGAAGCAGGAGCAGGACACCGACAACGACGGCAGGGTCGACTCCTGGGTCACGCTCGACGTCTCGAGCGGCAAGGAGATGCGTGTCCTCAAGGACACCAACGGCGACGGCAAGGTGGACGCCTGGCGCAGCAACGACGCCAGCGGCGCCACGCTGAAGCTCGAGGAGGACAAGAACTCCGACGGCAAGCCCGACCGCAGCGTCGAGTTCGCCGGCGGCCGCCCGGCCCGCTTCGTCGAGGATACGAACGGAGACGGCAAGCCCGATCTGCGAGGGGAGCTCGACGCCGAGGGCAACGTCCAGCGCGAGGAGCGCGACACCACGGGCAAGGGCAGCTTCGACGTCGTCACGATCTTCGAGAACGGCAAGACCGTGCGGCAGGAGCGGGACACCACGGGCAAAGGCCGCTTCGACTCCGTCACGCTGTTCCGGGAAGGCAAGGAGACTGGTCAACAGCGCGATACCGACGGCGACGGCAAGCCGGACACGATGGTCACCTTCGACGCCGCGGGAAGACCCGCCCGCGAGGAGATCGACACCAACGCCGACGGCAAGCCGGACGCCATCAAGATCTACGAGAACGGCGTGCTCCTGCGCGAGGAGACGGACAAGGACAAGGATGGCCGCTTCGAGCTCTTGACCGTGTACGCGAACGGCCAGACTGTGCGGAGCGAGGCGGACACGGACGGCAATGGCCGCGCGGATCTCGTCGTCGAGTACGAGGGCGGGAAGCCCGTGCGCCAGACCGAGGACTCGAACGGCGACGGCAAGCCCGAAGTGATCCGGACATTCGACGCTGCCGGCAAGCAGGCCCGCGTCGAGGCCGACACCGACGGGGACGGAAGCCGCGAGACGCTGACGCTCTACGAGAACGAGGTTCTCGTCCGCATGGAGAAGGACAGCAACGGCGACGGCAAGCCCGACGTCTTCGTCACCTACGAGGGCGGCAAGATCGCGCGCATCGAGGAGGACACGAACTTCGACGGCACGATCGACCGCAGGAGCGCCGCCGGCGAAGGAGGAGCGCAGGTTCAAGAAGGCGACGCCAGCGGCGACGGGCGGGTAGACACCTGGACGATGCTGGATGCCTCGGGCGCAGTAGTGCGGGTCGAAGAGGACAAGAACGGCGATGGCCAGCGCGACACCTTCACTCTGTTCGAGAAGGGAAAGCCTGTGCGGCAGGCGCAGGACACGAAGGGCACGGGCCAGCCCGACGTGCTGCTGCTGCTCGATCCGGAGGGCCGGGCCCTGGTCCAGGAGGTCGCCTCGACGGGCTCGAAACCCGACAAGAGGCTCTTTCTCGACGCCTCGGGCCAGGTCGTGCGCCAATGCCTCGATACCGATGGAAACGGCAGCCTCGACGCCCAGGCCGAGGTCGAGAACGGCGCGGTCGCAGCGGTTCTCCTAGACACGAAGGGCAAGGGCCGCGCCGATCAGCGCGAGCTCTACGCCGGGGGAGAGCGCATCCAGCTCCAGGCCGACACCAACGGCGACGGCCGCGTCGACGTGATCCAAAGCTTCGCCGGCGGCCAGCTCTCGCGGCAGGACGAGGATTCGAACAACGATGGCAAACTCGACCGCAGCTTCGTCGACGGCAAGGCTGCCCCCCTCGACGGCGCGGCCACTCTCCCCTCCGAGCCGCTCCCGCGACTCGACTGCGGCGTCTTCGACGCGTTCTGGAAGACCCGGAAATAGCTGCCCGGTCTACTCGCCCGCTCGCTGGGAGGAAGGCCGATCCGCGAGCAGGCCTGGCGCGATGCCTCGCAGCGCGAGCGAGAGCATCGGAAGCACCATCTTCGGGCCGACGCGGCGGCCCGTGAAGAGAAGGCGCACCCCGATCGGGCCGACGATCAGATCGGCCGCGAGATCGAGGTCGACGTCGGCCGAAATCTCTCCGCGCTCGACCCCTCTCTCGAGAGCCCGGCGCAGCGGCTGTCGCCGATTCCGCAGCAGCGGGTCGATCAGCTCCGCGAAGTCGGGGTTGTGCACGCGCTCCCCGACGAGGCTCGGGAGGATGGCCGCGAGGGGGGTGGCGTTGAACTTCTCCAAATAGTTTCGGAGCATGAGATTGAGATCGCTCTGCAGGCTGCCGGTGTCGACTTCCTCGAATGCGGGGAGGCCCCCGAAGGCCTCGACGACCAGGGGCAGCTTCGACGGCCAGCGGCGGTAGATCGTCGCCTTCCCTACTCCCGCCCTGCTCGCGACTCCCTCCACCGTGAGGGCCGAGTAGCCCTGCTCCGAGAGGAGAGTGAGCGTCGCATCGAGGATGGCCTGATGCGCCTCCTCGCTCCTCGGCCTACCCGCCCCGGGGCCGCTGCCGTCCGCGCTCGTGCGCACGGCGCGGGCATCGGATGCCGAGCGCCGGG
>CAYGXT010000395.1:0-3544 GCA_964353695.1 uncultured Myxococcaceae bacterium | reverse complement strand
ATGAGGCCGAGCGAGCCGAGGGGGCCGCTGCGCCAGAGCAGGAGCGCCACCACGAGCCCGACCACGACGGGAGGGAGGCCCATCGCGGCATTGACGATCGAGACGGCGAGGCCACGACCACGGAAGCGACGGCCACCGAGCAGCAGGCCGAGCGGAAGCCCGAGAGCGACGGCCAGCGCGAGCGCACTCCCCGACACCACGAGCGTTCGCAGGGCGATCTCGGAGAGGGTGGCGAGGGAAGGCTCGCTCACGGCGCTCCGGAGCCTGCGAGCGGCGTGAAGAGCGGCCCCTCTTCCCCTTCGGCGCCGAAGGCCGCGATCATCCCCCGCGTCTCGGCCGAGAGCAGATGGTCTGCGAGCTTCGAGGCCGCGTCGACATGGATCTGCCCGGGCGCGAATTTCGCCGGGTCGACACGCAGCACCGAGTAGACGTTCCGCAGCGCCGGGTCACGACCCGTGAGCGGGACGAGACCCGTGCGCTCACGGAAGGCGCGCAACGTGGCCCCGTCGCTGAGCACGTAGGCGCGCTTCTCGCCGGCCACCTGAAGCGTCGGCCCCATGCCGGCTCCCGTACGCAGCAGTCCCGGCCAGGTCGCGTTCGGATCGAGGCCCGCCTGCGCAAAGAGAGCCCGCTCGCGCTGATGCGTGCCGGAGTCGTCGCCGCGGCTGGCGAACGGCGCCTTCGCCGCGGCGATGCGCCCCATGCCCTCGGCGGCGCTCTTGGCCTCGCGCACCTTCGCCGGATCCTCAGGCGGCCCCGCGATCACGAAGAAGTTCTCGGCCAGCGCCCGTCGATCGAGGGCGAAGCCGTCGGCGAGGAGCTTCTCCTCGCCTTCCGGGGCGTGCGCCAGCACGAGGTCCGCGTTCCCGTCGCGGGCCATCTGCAGCGCAGCACCGCTGCCGACCGCGATCACCTTCACGTCGATGCCCGTACGCTCGCGGAAGGGCGGCAGCAGCACGTCGAGGAGCCCGGCATCGCGCACGCTCGTGGTGGTGGCGAGGATGACCTCCTGCGCGGGCTCGGCGGCGCGGGGCGCGCCGGGGCCGCAAAAGAAGGCAGCGACGAGCAGCGGGGCGAACGACGAGCAGCGAAGACCAGGCATCACGAAGCCTCCTCGGATCGGTCGGGGAACGGCGCGCGGAAGCCGCGCGCCTCGAGCTGGCGGCGCATCTCGCTGCCTGGCTCGAGCAGACGCCGCAGCGCCGCTACGGCTGGCCGCGCGAGCCGATCTTCGGGCACGACGAAGTCATACTGCTCCACCCGCAGGGGCCGGAAACGCAGGCCCGCCTCCCGCGCGATCGTCTCGATCGTGACTCCCCAATCCGCCCGCCCCTGCGACACGGCCGCAGCCACCGCATGGTGCGAGCGTGGCTCATAGGCGAATCCAGGAGGCCGGCGGCCGGCAAGGAGTTCGTCGATCACGACCCGCGTGCCACTGCCACGGTTTCGATTCACCATGCGAAGCGCAGGATCGGCCAGCAGATCCTCGACGCAGCGCGTCTCCTCGGCGCGCGTCACCACGCCTTGCATCCTCCCGTAGCCCGGCACCAGCGTGAGACCCTCGGTCAAGAAGGGCTCGTTGTAGCGGCCGCTTGCGGCATCAAGCAGGTGGATCGGCGCCACGTCGCACTCTCCGCGCTTCGCCGCGGCAAGGCCGCCCTGCGAGCCAACGGCCATCAGCTTCAGCGCGAAGCCCTCGCGGGCAAGGCTGCTCGCGAGCAGGTCGAGACCCGCGCAGTGGCTGCCGATGACGACGAGGTCGGCGACCCTGAGCTCGCGGCCGATGAGCGTCACCTCGACAGGCTCACCCGCTTCGAGTCGCTCCACGTTGCGCGGGATCCGCACGAAACCGTCGGCACGGCTGAAGGCCGTGACGCTGCCGCTTCCCTTCCCCATCGGATACGCGGCGAAACCTCCCCCTGCCTCGGGCACCAGCCCCACCAGCAGGTACTCGAGACGACCGCGCTCGGAGACCGTACGCAGGGCGATCCGGGCCGACACCGATTCACGTCGGTAAGCCGGAAGGCCGGCCAGGCGGCGGATCAAGGGCGCGACGAGCTCGTGGAAGGTGAAGACGGCGGACGTCGGAAAGCCTGGGAGGATCACGACCGGCCGTCTTCCAGCGGCGGCGAGGCAGATGGGCTTGCCGGGCTTGAGCGCTACGCCGTGCACCAGGATCCCGGGCTCGAGCTCGCCAACGACACGGGCGCAGAGATCGCCCTCCCCCTTCGAGGTGCCGCCCGAGAGCAGCACCACGTCGGCGCCAGCGAGAGCGCGCGAGAGCCCGGCGCGCAACGCCGGCTCGTCGTCGCGGATCGTCCCGGCGAAGCAGGGCTCGCCGCCGATCTCACGCACGGCATCCGCGAGGATGCGAGCGTTGCTGTCGTAGACGAGACCCGGCCGCATCGGCGCCCCGGGAGCAACGATCTCGTCGCCCGTCGACAGGATGGCGACACGCGGGCGCCGCACTACGGGGACGCGGTCTCGCCCGATGGCCGCAAGGACACCGGTCTCGCGCGAGCTGAGACGCACACCCGCGAAGAGCACGGTCTCGCCACGGCCCATGTCGGTGCCCGCAAAGGAGACGGCGCCACCCGGCACCGTTGCTCGCCTCACGACCACGCTGCGGCCAGCGTCCTCGAGATCCGTGCTCTCCACCGGCACCACGGCATCGGCGCCGCGCGGTAGCATGCCGCCTGTGGCGATCGAGGTGGCCGTGCCCTTCGTCACCTCTTGCTTCGGCTCCACGCCCGTCGCGATCGACTCGGCGTTGCAGCGAAGCCTCGAAGGCTCCGCCTCCGACGCGCCGAAGGTATCCTCCGCGCGCACGGCGAAACCGTCCATGTTGGAGCGGTCGAAACCCGGGACGTCCACCTCGGCGCGAATATCCTCGGCGAGTACGCGGCCCAGGGTCTCCGCCAGCTCCACCGTCTCGGAGGGCAGCCGCGCGAGATCGAGGGCCTCGTACCAGACGCGCTCAGCCTCGTCGCGGTCGAGCACTTCGAGAAACTGGCGCTGCTTCAATCCAAGACCTCCCCGTCCTCGTCGTACAGCAG
The DNA here is from genome assembly GCA_964353695.1 of uncultured Myxococcaceae bacterium. Lineage (GTDB taxonomy): Bacteria > Myxococcota_A > UBA9160 > UBA9160 > UBA9160 > MYXO. The sequence continues at coordinate 488 of CAYGXT010000395.1, read as the reverse complement.
CACCTCGACCTCCGCCCCCTCGGGCATGCCCTCGAGCCCGCGCGGCACGATCACGCAGCCCGCCGCGCGAACCGTCGAAGAAAGGATCGACGCGCCGGTCGTGGCGATTGGGATCACGCGAGCGTCCTCGATCGCGACGCGCACGTAGTCCACCCTGCCGATGGCCGAGGTGATCTTGCGCCCAAGCGGAAGACGCACGCGGCGATGGGGCCAGGCGCGTGAGCGCCCACCGAGGATGCGGATCGCCGGCCCCGCGAAGAACTCGTAGGCGCATAGACAGCTCACCGGGTTTCCCGGGAGCAGGAAGACCAGCGCCTCGCCGATGCGTCCAACGCCTGCCGGACTCGAAGGCCGCATCGCGACACCGTGAAAGTCGAGGGATCCGAGCTCCGCCACGAGGTGTGGAGCGAAATCCTCGCGGCCCACGGAGCTCCCGCCCGACACCAGCAGCACGTCGGCCCCCGGCTCTGCCAGCGCCCTACGGATGC